>NZ_JBHZCI010000019.1:0-12223 GCF_042755185.1 Streptomyces sp. NPDC059166
GTCGCAATCCACACCGAACCCGGAAGGCCCTCACCCGTTCAAGATCCCTCAGCCGAGACCTACATCACCCGTCCACAACCTCCCGGGACAGAACACCTAGGGCCTCCCCGTCACGGACGACGGCCCACGCGTACCCGCGTCCCGCTCGCGCTCCGCGATCCAGTCGAGCGCCGCCAGGGTCGCAGCAGTAGCCCTTCCGGCGTCAGCAGCTCCACGGATTCACCCGGTGGTGAGCACGATCTTCCCGAAGAGGTCTCCTGCCGCGAGCTTCTCGAAGCCCTCGCGGGCCCGGTCGAGCGGAAGGGTTTCGTCGATGACGGGCCGGACCCCGGTCGCCGCGCAGAAGGACAGCAGATCCTCGAGTTCGTCCTTGGAACCCATCGTGGAGCCGACGACCTTGAGTTCCAGGAAGAAGATGCGGGTCAGTTCGGCGTGGGCGGGCCGGTCTCCGCTGGTGGCGCCGGAGATGACCAGGGTGCCGCCGGGACGCAGCGACTTGACCGAGTGGGACCAGGTGGCGGCGCCGACCGTCTCGATGACCGCGTCGACCCGCTGGGGCAGCCGGGCTCCGGGCTCGAACGCGTCGACGGCCCCCAGTTCGACCGCACGCCTGCGCTTGGCCTCGTCCCGGCTGGTGGCGAACATCCGGAGCCCGGCCGCCCTGCCCAGCACGATCGCCGCGGTGGCCACGCCGCCGCCCGCGCCCTGCACGAGCACGGAGTCACCGGGCCGTACGCCGGCGTTGGTGAACAGCATCCGGTAGGCGGTGAGCCAGGCGGTCGGCAGGCAGGCCGCCTCCTCGAAGGTCAGCTCCCTGGGCTTGGGCAGCACGTTCCAGCTGGGCACGGTGACGAGCTCGGCGAAGGTGCCCTGGTAGCGCTCGGTGAGGATGGAGCGCGGCTCCTCCGGGCCGACACCGTGTCCCGACTGGCCGATGACCGAGTGCAGGACGACCTCGTTGCCGTCCTGGTCGACCCCGGCGGCGTCGCAGCCGAGGATCATCGGCAGCTTGTCCTCGCCGAGGCCCACGCCCCGCAACGACCAGAGGTCGTGGTGGTTGAGCGATGCGGCCTTGACCCGGACGGTGGTCCAGCCGGGCCGCGCCTCGGGCGCCGGGCGTTCACCCAGCTCCAGTCCGTCGAGGGGGCGGTCGCGGTCGATGCGTGCTGCGTAGGCGGCGAACATGGCCACGACCCTAGGCCGTGACGCGCCGTGAGGTAAGCGCTCGCGGGTGTGACACACGCCCCAGCCCAGGCACCACGGGCGGCGCCGCAGGGACGCCCCGGCCCGCCGGCCCAGGACCAGGTCCGGGGCCGGCAGGCCGGGGTGGCACCGCACGTCGGGAAGCGGCGGGCGGCGGGCTCCCGGCCTCGCGGAGGGCCGAGGGAGCACCGTCCGCCCCTTCCGGTGACGGCGCCGCCTCTCCGCGCCGGCGAACCTCCGGTGCCGGCGCCGCCCTTCCGGCATCAGCGCCGCGCGACGCCCTCCGCACGGGCGGCTGCGGCCACCGCGGCGGTGACGGCGGGGGCGACCCGCTCGTCGAACGGCGACGGGATGACGTAGTCCGCGGCCAGCTGGTCCCCGACCACGTCGGCCAGTGCGTTCGCCGCGGCGATCTTCATGCCCTCGGTGATCCGCGAGGCCCGCACCTGCAGCGCACCCGCGAAGATCCCGGGGAAGGCCAGCACGTTGTTGATCTGGTTCGGGTAGTCCGACCGGCCGGTGGCCACGACGGCCGCGTACCTGTGCGCGACCTCCGGGTGGACCTCGGGGTTCGGGTTGGCCATGGCGAACACGAACGCGCCGGGTGCCATCGAGGCCACGGCGGGCTCGGGCACCGTACCGCCGGAGACTCCGATGAAGACGTCGGCGCCGGTCAGCGCCGTCTCCAGGGACCCGGTGATGCCGGCCCGGTTGGTGAGTTCCGCCAGCTCGCGCTTGACGTCGGTCAGGTCGTCCCGGTCGCTGCTGACGATGCCCTTGCGGTCGGCCACGGCGACGTCGCCGATGCCCGCCTCCAGCAGGAACTTCGCGATGGCCACACCGGCCGCTCCGGCGCCGGAGATGACGGCGCGCAGGTCGCCGAGGGTCCGGCCCGACAGCTTCGCCGCGTTCCGCAGGGCGGCGAGGGTCACCACCGCGGTGCCGTGCTGGTCGTCGTGGAAGACCGGGATGTCGAGCCGTTCCTGGAGCCTGCGCTCGATCTCGAAGCACCGGGGTGCCGAGATGTCCTCCAGGTTGACCCCGCCGAAGGACGGCGCGAGCCGCACGACGGTGTCGACGATCTCGTCCACGTCGGTCGTGGCCAGCGCGATCGGCACCGCGTCGACACCGCCGAACTGCTTGAACAGGATCGCCTTGCCCTCCATCACCGGGAGGGATGCCTCGGGGCCGATGTCCCCCAGGCCGAGGACGGCGGTGCCGTCCGTCACGACGGCGACGACCTGGGACTTCCAGGTGTAGTCGTGGACGAGTTCGGGATTGTCCGCGATGGCGCTGCACACCTTGGCGACGCCGGGCGTGTACGCGAGGGACAGGTCGTCCTTGTCCCGGATCGGGACGGTGGCCTGCACGGCCATCTTCCCGCCGCGGTGGAGCGCGAACGCCGGATCGAAGGGCTCGTCCGCCCCGATGGGACCTGCCGTCCCCGCCGTGCCGTGCGTCGTGCTGTCGCTGCGAGGATTGACGATCTCCGCTGCCATTTCTGTTGACCCCTTAAGTCTTCATCAGTTGAGGGTGGCCACTCCTGGTTGAGGAGGGGTGGGCGGGCACCGCGTACGTTCCCGGCACCGGGCGGTTGGCCCGCTCGGGCAGGGGAGTCACATACGCGCGGGCGCGCCGCACACGCGCCCTGAGCCCCGGATGAGGGGTGTAAAGGTCTTTCTTACCGGACGGACCGGGCCTCTTACGAGTCGGTATCGATTCGGTGAGATGACTCATAGCCGAAAATGTGGACAAGTCCACTAAGGGATATGAAGGTCGTCCGTCAGTCGAGACGCACCGGAGATTCTCCGGAGAAGTGCGATCTTTCCAGCAGATGGTCCGGCCCCGCGGTACCGGCCAGTTGAGGTTCGGGGGTCACCCGTTACCCGATTTTGACATGACCGGTCCCCTGAATGGGTGAGTCCGAATGGCAAGATGCCCTAATCACACAAGGTGGCGACACTCGAAGGTGCGTGCCCGCCCCGCCTGACCTGCACTCCCTCACCGCCGGAGGATTCCGACCATGACCGCAAGCACCCTCTGCCGCACGACCGCGAAGTCCCGGATTGCCGCGGTCTGCGCAGTCGCGGTCGCCGGCACCCTGCTGCTGACCGCCTGCGGGGACCAGACCGACAGCGCGAGCAAGAAGGAGTCCGGCTCCGCCTCCGCCGACAAGGCACCGCTCGCCGACCTCGTCCCCCAGTCCATCAAGGACAAGGGTGAGATCAAGGTCGGGTCGGACATCGCCTACCCGCCGGTGGAGTTCAAGGACAAGTCCGGAAAGACCGTCGGCATCGACCCCGATCTCGCGGACGCTCTCGGCAAGCAGCTCGGCGTGAAGTTCACCTTCGAGAACGGCACGTTCGACACCCTGCTCACGGGTCTGCGCTCGAAGCGCTACGACCTGGCGATGTCGGCCATGACCGACACCAAGGACCGCCAGGAGGGCGTCGACTCCGAGACGAAGAAGAAGGTCGGCGAGGGCGTCGACTTCATCGACTACTTCACGGCGGGCGTCTCCATCTACACCAAGAAGGGCGACGACAAGGGCATCAGCGCCTGGTCGGACCTCTGCGGCAAGAAGCTGGTCGTCCAGCGCGGCACGGTCTCCCACGACCTCGCCAAGGCGGAGAGCGCCAAGTGCGGCAGCAAGGGCAAGATCTCCATCGAGCCGTTCGACAACGACCTCGAGGCCCAGACCCGCCTGCGCGGCGGCGGCGCCGACGCCGGCTCCTCCGACTTCCCGGTCGCCGCGTACGCGGTGAAGACCTCGGGCGGCGGCAAGGACTTCCAGCTCGTCGGCGACCAGGTCGAGGCGGCCCCGTACGGCATCGCCGTCGCCAAGGGCAACGACGACCTCACCAAGGCCATCCAGGCCGCCCTGGACGCGATCATCAAGAACGGCGAGTACGACAAGGTCATCGCCAAGTGGGGTGTCCAGGCCGGCGCGGTCACCGAGGCCAAGATCAACGGCGGGTCCTGACCGGAGACCGGCGCTGAAAGGCTTCATCTGTGACTGACATCAAGAAGGCGGACCCGGCGGCCACCCCGCCCGTACCGTCGGCGGGGCCGGAGGCGATCCAGGCCATACCGGTGCGCCACTACGGGCGGTACGTCTCGGCGATCGTCGCGCTCGGCCTCCTCGCCACGCTCGTCTACGCGTTCTCCCAGGGCGACATCAACTGGGCCGCGATACCGGACTACTTCTTCGACGCCCAGATCCTCGAGGGCGTCAAGAACACCGTCATCATCACGGTCCTCTCGATGATCATCGGCGTGGTGCTGGGCATCGTCCTGGCCGTCATGCGGCTCTCGAAGAACCCGGTGACCACGTCGATCGCGTGGGGCTACATCTGGTTCTTCCGCGGCACCCCCGTCTACGTGCAGCTGCTGGTCTGGTTCAACCTCGGGATCGTCTTCGAGTACATCAACCTCGGGCCGATCTACAAGGACGAGTGGTCGTCCTTCATGACCCCGTTCCTCTGCGCGCTGCTCGGGCTCGGGCTCAACGAGGCCGCGTACATGGCGGAGATCTGCCGGGCCGGCCTCCAATCGGTCGATGAGGGGCAGACGGAGGCCGCGCACGCCCTGGGCATGAGCCACGGCAAGACGCTGCGGCGGATCGTCGTACCGCAGGCGATGCGCGTGATCGTGCCGCCGACGGGCAACGAGGTCATCAACATGCTGAAGACCTCCTCACTGGCGGTCGCCGTCCAGTACACCGAGCTGCTGCGTTCCACCCAGAACGTCTCGCAGACCTCCGGCGCCACCGTGGAGATGCTGTTCCTCGCGGCAGCCTGGTACATGGTGCTCACCTCGGTGCTCAGCGTCGGCCAGTACTACCTGGAGCGGTACTACGCGCGCGGCTCCAGCAGGAGCCTGCCGGACACCCCGTTCCAGAAGATCAGGGCCTCCATGCTGTCGCTGGGCCGCCCGAAGGGAGGCGCCGCATGACCGCCATGGTGAAGGCCGAGGGCGTACACAAGTCCTTCGGCCCCGCGCACATCCTCAAGGGCATCGACCTGGAGGTCGCGCCGCGTGAGGTGTTCTGCCTGATCGGCCCGTCGGGCTCCGGCAAGTCGACGTTCCTGCGGTGCATCAACCACCTGGAGCAGATCAACGCCGGCCGGCTGTACGTCGACGGCGACCTGGTGGGCTACCGCCAGAAGGGCGACAAGCTCTACGAGCTCAAGGACAGCGAGGTCGCGCTGAAGCGCCGGGACATCGGCATGGTCTTCCAGCGCTTCAACCTGTTCCCCCACATGACGGCGATCGAGAACGTCATGGAGGCGCCCGTCCAGGTCAAGGGCGAGTCCAAGGCCGTCGCACGGGCCCGCGCCGAGCGCCTGCTGGACCGGGTCGGCCTGTCGGACAAGGCGAGGAACTACCCCTCGCAGCTCTCCGGTGGGCAGCAGCAGCGCGTGGCCATCGCCCGCGCCCTGGCCATGGAGCCGAAGCTGATGCTCTTCGACGAGCCGACCTCGGCTCTCGACCCGGAGCTGGTCGGCGACGTCCTGGACGTCATGCGCGGACTGGCCGAGGACGGCATGACGATGATCGTCGTCACCCATGAGATGGGCTTCGCCCGCGAGGTCGGAGACGCGCTGGTCTTCATGGACGACGGCGTGGTGGTCGAGTCCGGCCACCCGCGCGAGGTCCTGGGCAACCCCCAGCACGACCGGACGAAGTCGTTCCTGTCCAAGGTGCTCTGAGCACCGGGACGGACCGGCTGTGGGCGGTACGGGCTCCTGCCCGTACCGCCCACAGTCCATTTCCGGCACAGCCCCTTCCGGATGCTCCGGACCCGGCTCGCAGGTGCCCCCGAACCGTCCGGAGTGACACCGTGCCCCCGGCCGGGCCCGCGCCGCCCGCTACTTCACCGCGAGGACCAGGGTGTCCGACGGCGAGGCCCAGACCGTGCGCGCCTCCCCGAAACCCGCCTCGCGCAGGGTCCTGGCGTGCCAGGCGGAGGACGGCATGTCACCGTCGGCGTGCTCCCCGTAGATCACGAAGCGCTCGGCCGTGGGCGCCGCGAGCACCGGGTCCCCGGCCGCCAGCGCCCACCACTCCTTCCAGTCCACGGCGCCCTCCGCCTTCGCCCGGTCCATCGCGGCGTGCCGGTGGGCGCGCTCGGCGGCGTTGATACGCGGGGTCTCCGTGTCGATCATGTGATCCGCGTTCATGAAGACTCCGCCGTCCCTGACCACCGTGCCGATCTGCCCGTACAGGGCGGCGAGCGGTTCGGAGTGCAGCCAGTGCAGGGCCGTCGCCGTGAGCACCGCGTCGTAGGACCGGTGCGGGAGCTTTCCGGTCCAGTCGGCGTCCTTGAGGTCCGCGGTCACGAAGGTGACCCGGTCGTCCCCCTCGAAGGTGCCACGCGCGATGGCGAGCAGGGCGGGGTCGAGGTCGACGCCTGTACTGGTGGCGCCGGGGAACCGCCGCAGCAGCCGGTCCGTGATACTTCCCGTACCGCACGCGAGGTCGAGAACCCTCGGTTCGGGCCCCACCACGGCCTCGACCATGTCCAGCATCACCCGGAACCGCTCCTCACGGTCCGGCATGTACCACTCCTGCTGCCGGTCCCAGCTCTCCTGCCAGGCCTGCCAGTCGGCGCCCGCCGTCGTCGTCACCCGTACCTCCAGTGCATCCGCATACGTAAGACCCAATTTGCCGAACCACCCATTACACTGGTCGACACCCAGACCATAGACCGACGCCGTAAGGACTACAAGTGGAATTGGCCTATTACTCGGACTACGCCGTGCGTCTGGTGAACACGGAGGAACCGGCCCGTGGCCAGGACTCGCTCACGACGGTCGAATCCGTCCGTGAACTGTTCGGCGCCAACGCCCAGGCGGCCCGTCGCGCCACGGACGCGGACGTGACGCGCTTCCGTTCCGTGCGGGCCCGGCTGCGCGCGGTCTTCGAGGCCGCGGACGCGGGCGACGAGACGCCGGCGGTCGACCTGCTGAACTCACTGCTCCTGGAGTTCCCGGTCAGCCCTCAGATCTCCGGCCACGACACCCGGGACGAGGACGGCAGGCCGGACTGGCACATGCACCTGGCCGACCACCCGTCGAACGCAACGGCCGGGTACGCGGCGATCGCGGCGATGGGCCTGGCCTTCCATCTCACCACCCACGGCGTGGACAGGCTGGGCCTGTGCGAGGCGGCACCCTGCCGCAACGCCTACCTCGACACCTCCACCAACCGCTCACGCCGCTACTGCTCGGACCGCTGCGCGACCAGGGCCAACGTCGCGGCCTACCGGGCCCGCAAGCGCCTGGACGCCGAACGCTCCGGCGAGACGCGGCGCACCGCCGACACGGCCCAGACCAGCAGCGCCAGCGGCGACCGCTGACCCTTGCTCAGCGGCCGGTAACGGGCCCGTACGCGGGCCAGCACGAGCTCCTCGGGCACCGTCCCGTAGTCCGTGCTGTCCCCGCCCGCGTACGCGTTGTCGCCCAGCACCCACCAGCCGTTGCCGCGGCGCTCGACGGCCCGCTTGACGACCAGCAGATCCTGCTGGAACGGGTGACGCAGGATCACCACGTCCCCCGGACGCACCGGAGCGCCGCGCTGCACGAGCAGCCAGTCCCCGTGATACAGCGTGGGCACCATCGAAGGGCCCGTCACCTCCACCACCTGGTACGCCCTGCGCGCCGCAGGCCCGCTCCACGGCCCCTGCGCCAGCTCCGCCATCTGTGGCACCTCCCGGTCCGTCCTCCGGTGCACCGCCACGCGCACCGCTCCGTATTTTCCGCCACCGGTCCCATCCGCACCCTGGACTTTTGGCCTAAGCCCCAGGGGGCAGCCGCAAAAAGCGGCTCCCTACGGAGTAATGTCCCACCTGAGAAGACGATCACGAGGAAGGACAGCTCATGCTCTCCCGCCTGTTTGCCCCCAAGGTGAAGGTCAGCGCCCACTGCGACCTGCCCTGCGGTGTGTACGACCCGGCCCAGGCCCGCATCGAGGCGGAGTCGGTCAAGGCCGTCCAGGAGAAGTACCAGGCCAACGAGGACGCGGACTTCCGCACGCGCGCCGTTCTGATCAAGGAACAGCGTGCCGAGCTCGCGAAGCACCACGTCTCGGTGCTCTGGAGCGACTACTTCAAGCCCCCGCACTTCGAGAAGTACCCGCAGCTGCACCAGCTGGTCAACGACGCCCTGAAGGCGCTCTCCGCGGCCAAGGGCTCGAACGACCCGGCCACGGGCCAGAAGGCCCTGGACCTGATCGCCGAGATCGACAAGATCTTCTGGGAGACCAAGAAGGCCTGACCCACAGGTCGAGCCGTCCGGCCCGTGGTCACACCGGCCGGACGGCCGCTTGTCCGCCCCCGGTCCGCAGGGCTGCCGAGAACGGCGTCCGTGCGGACCGGGGGCGGCCTGTTTCACCTGTGCCGCCGATGCGTGCGGGACCGAGTGGGGACGGACATGGGCCGGCCCGGATCCGGCGGACGGACGCCGGACGGGGGCCCGTTCGCCGCGCGTGGCAGCACCACGGCCGCGTCCGGCCTCGTCACGCCTCCGGCAGGAGGTGGCGGTAGCTCTCCGGGTTCTCCTGGAGGAATCCGGCCAGGTCCTGGGCCGGGCGGCCGGTGAGGCGGGGTACGGCGTCCGAGACGGTTTCCAGTTCACCGGCGGCGATCGCCTCGTACGAGGTGACCCAGCCGGCCACCTCCCATTCCTCGGCCCCGTACCGGGCGCGCGAGGCGTACGCCTCCTCCCTGGTCTCGGGGACGTACCGGATCTCGCGCCCGGTGTGCCGGCTCAGTTCGGCCGCCGCCTCCGCGAGGGTGAACGCCTCGGGGCCGGTGAGGTCGTGGATCACGCCGTCGTGGCCGGTCCCCTCGTCCAGCAGGACCGCCGACGCCGAGTCGGCGATGTCCTCGTGGGAGACGGCCGAGACCCGCCCGTCCCCGGCGGGACCCCGCAGGATGCCGTCGCTACCGGTCATCGCGGGAATGCCCGCCAGGTACCAGCCGTCGCGCAGGAAGGTGTGGCGCACGCCGGTCATGCGGATGTGCGCCTCGGTGTGCCAGTGGTCCCGGGCGAAGGTGAAGGTGGCGTCCGGTGCCGCTCCGAGGAAGGACACGTAGACGACGCGTTCGACGCCGGCGGCGAGCGCGGCGTCCACGGCGACGATGTGCTCCTGGGTCCGCTCGGGGCTCTCGTGGGCCGACACCAGGAACAGGGTGTGCGCGCCGTCGAGCGCGCGGCGCATCGCCTCGCCGTCCCCGTAGGAGGCGGGCGGCGCCGCGGACGAGCCGGGGATGTCGGGCAGCCGGGACGGGTCCCGGCCGAGGAGGCGTACCGGGACGCCGGTGCGGGCGAGGCGGCGGGCGACCCGGCCGCCGACAGCGCCGCTCGCGCCGGTCACAGCGACGAGAGGGCTGATCACCGGACCTCACCGCCCTCACGCGCGGAGTTCCCGGCCTGCTCGGCCCAGGTGCGCACCTGGGTGACCGCGCCGACCGGCAACGGCCCGTAGATGTGCGGGAACCGCTCGCCGCCGGGCTCGAAGGCCTCGTACCGGACAGGGGCCTGGAGTTTCTCCTCGTCGATGACCAGCACCAGCAGGTCCTTGACGTCGGATCCGTACAACGCGTGTACGACGGCGGGCAGCTGATGGGGCAGTGAGCAGTGGATGAACCCCTCCTCCCGCAGGGTCCTGCCCCGGGTCGACATCTCGTACGTCCCCGCTGCGCGGGCGGCCTCCCAGAGGGGCGCTTCGGTGAGGTGCAGAAGCTCTTGGGTCATCGGGCCACGCTAAGGGGTGTCCCGCGGCGACCGGTGGACCGGCGCCGCGTGCCCGCCGGTCGCCGGGCCGCCCTCAGGCACTCCCGGGCGCGGCCAGGAGCTTCGCCTCGGTCCGTGGGTCGAGGCCCACCGCGGGGCGGTCGGACCGTTGCGGTGCCGTGCCGTCGAGGGCGCGCAGCCATGCCCAGGTGTCGGCGACGGTCTCGGCGACGGGTCTGCAGCGCAGGCCGGCGGCGTACGCCAGGGTGACATCGCCCTGGTGCAGGCTGTCGTAGAGCTCTCCCGCGGGGAGCCAGACGGGCAGGTCGGTCCACGGCTCGACGCCTGCCGCGAGCAGCACCTCCGGGTCGGTCCAGCGCGGTCGGGCACGGGAGCCGGTGACGCGGACGACGGTGTCCAGCAGTTCACCCATGGTCGTGTGACCGGGCCTGCTCACCGTGTTGTACGCCCCGGAGAGCCCTTGTGCCGCGGCGTCGAGCAGCCACTCCGCCAGGTCGCGTGCGTCGATGTACTGGAGGTCCGCGTCCGCGGGGCCCGGTGCGATCATGTCCCCGCCCCGGGCGGCCCTGTTCAGCCACCACGGCAGCCGGCCGATGTTCTCGCCGGGCCCGAGGATCAGGCCGGGCCTGGCCAGCAGCGCCCGGTCGCCGAACGCCTCCTGCGCCGCGAGCTCGCCGCCCCGCTTGGCGAGCGCGTACGAGACGTCGGGACCCGCGTCGGGGGAGGCTCCGGTGACGAGCGGGCCGTCCTCCGCGAGCCCCGCCGGGGCGGGGTACTCGTACACGGACCGGCTGGAGACGTAGCTGAAGTGCCCCGCCCTGCCGGACAGCAGCCGCGCGGCGTCCCGTACGGCCGAGGGGGCACCGCTCCAGGTGTCGACCACCAGGTCCCAGGTGCCGTCGGCCAGTTCGCCGAGGCCGGGTGTACCCGCTGTCCGGTCGCCTGTCAGGGTCCGTGCTCCGGCCGGCGCGGGGTGGCGTCCGCGGTGGAAGACCGTCACCTCCCAACCGCGCCCGAGAGCTGCCTCGGTGACCGCCCGTCCGACGAATTCCGTTCCGCCCAGCATCAGGATCCTCATACGCCGATGGTGCCCGCCCGGCGCCTGCCGGTCACCGGACCTCGCTGTCGGCAGAACGGGGAACCGCGCGGCTCAGGGCGTGTGCGCGAGAGGGCTGCGATGGCGCAGCAGCCAGCGGTGGTACGCCTCCGCCCTCCGTGCGGCGTCCCGGTAGGCGGTCTCCAGCTCCTCGTAGACCGGGTCCATGTCCGCTCCGGGCCGGGAGACCAGCAGCAGCCGGACCGCCAGCGGGTCGCCGCGCAGGGGCCGGATGGCCATGTCGTCGCGGGGGCCGGAGGTGGGCTGGCAGGGGGCGACCGCCTCACCGAGGACGACGAGGGAGGCGGCCGTGAGGTAGTCCCCCTGGAGGACAGGCGGATCGATGCCCGCGGCACCGAGGACCCTGCGCACTCCGTCCCACTCCCCGTCCACCGAGGGGTCGACCATCCACCGGTCGCCCGCCAGGTCGTCGAGGTCCACCACCTGCTGCGCCGCCGCCGGATGGTCCCGGGCCAGTGAGATGAACTGCGGTTCCCGCTCCAGCAGTACGCGCTGGGTGAGGCCGTCCGGTACGCCGAGCGGGCAGCCCTCCACCTCGTGCACGAAGGCCACGTCGAGCCGGCCCGCCGCCACCGAAGCGAGCAGCGACCTGGCCGACACGTCCACCTGGAGCGAGATGTCGGCAGCGGGCAGTCGTCCCCTGAGCCCGCGCAGCCACCCGCCGATGACGCGGCTCGCGGTGGATCCGATCCGCAGGGCGGGACCGCCGGACCGTGCGGCCGCGGCCTCCGCCATCGCGGCGCCCACCAGGTCCGACATTCCGTCGACGAGGGGGCGTGCCCGGCTGAGGACCGCGCGCCCCAGGAGGGTCGGCCGGCAGCCCGTGCGTTCGCGGCGGAAGAGTTCGGCTCCCATCGTCCGCTCGATCCGCTGGAGCTGTGTGGTCAGGGAGGGCTGGCTGACGCCCAGCCGCCGTGCCGCCTGGTGCAGGCTGCCGGCGTCGGCGATGGCGCAGAGCGCCCTGAGGTGTCTCACCTCGAGCTCCATGACGGCGAGGGTAGAGCTCCGCGTGCGGCCCGCACCAGATGACCCAACCGCACCAAACAGGGACGGTTCAGGGGGTGTCGGGGCGAGCGTCACGTACTGATTCGGTGTGCCGCCCTGTCGGGCCGACAGGGCGGCACCCCCACCCGCGACCGCCGAC
>NZ_JBHZCI010000019.1:12322-136029 GCF_042755185.1 Streptomyces sp. NPDC059166
CAGGGCCGACAGGGCCGACAGGGCCGACAGGGCCGACAGGGCCGACAGGGCCGACAGGGCCGACAGGGCCGACAGGGCCGACAGGGCCGACAGGGCCGACAGGGCGATGCTCCCACCCGCGACCGATGCCAGGCCCGATAGGGCGGCGCTATCGGCGGTTGACATCATCCCCCCGGGGCCCGGCTGCCCCGAGACTCTGTCCGTACCCCCCACCCGTTCCCCGTCCGCTCCGGTCGGGGTTCCTCGGACAGGCAGGAGACCACCCCCCATGAGACACCCCAGGACCGCCTTCGTATCGGCCGTGGCCGGCCTCGGACTCGCACTGGCCGGACTCGGTGGCGCCCCGGCGTCCGCGAGCACCTCCTCGTCCTCGGCGGACACCGCGCGGACCGCGCAGGCGGGTTACGCCGCGTACGCCGGTTCCGCCGAGAACGCGGCGGCGAACGAGGCGTTCTTCGAGGCCGTCATGAAGTCGGTCGCCGAGAAGCGGGCCGCGAAGCCCGGCGCCGCGGCGGTCACCGTCGTCTACAGCACCGCCAACGCCCCGAGTTTCCGCAGCCAGATAGCGAGCAGCACCAGCATCTGGAACAGCTCGGTGAGCAACGTCAAGCTGCAGGAGGGGTCCAACGCGGACTTCGCCTACTACGAGGGCAACGACTCGCGGGGCTCGTACGCGAGCACCGACGGTCACGGCAGCGGCTACATCTTCCTCGACTACGCGCAGAACCGGCAGTACAACTCGACCCGGGTCACCGCCCATGAGACAGGGCACGTGCTCGGCCTTCCCGACCACTACACCGGCCCGTGCAGCGAGCTCATGTCGGGCGGCGGCCCCGGCACCTCCTGCACGAACGCCTATCCGAACGCCACCGAGCGCTCGCGGGTGAACTCCCTCTGGCGGAACGGTCTGGCGGCCGCACTGGCCGGAGCCAGCTCCTGACCGGCACCATCCGCCCGTCGGGGCCGTTCCGCCCGGGCGTGGGCGGGGCGGCCCCTCGGCGCCCTCCGGTGCGGTGTCCGGGCGAGGCGCGCCCACCACGGGGCGCCGGGCGGCCCTCGGGGCGCGTCTCAGGCGTGTTCGAGCGGAAAGGCGCCCCGGTGCCCCGTCCCGGCTCCGTGGGCCGGACGCGGCTCGAACTCCCGGCAGCTCCAGATCTCCTGCACGAATCCGGTACGCCGGTCCCAGAGATCCGCGACGTCCTCCCCGCCGACCACCTCCCGGTAGGCGTCCTTGGCTCCGCGGAAGCAGGCGAGCCCGCCGGAGAGGCCGCGGACCGGAGCCGGGAAGTAGTCGGAGAACGCGCAGGCTATGCAGGTCTGGAGACGCAGTCCGGGCGGCAGCACCCGCTGCACCGTGGCCAGGGCGGCGGCGAAGTCGCTCTCGGCTCGGTTCGACTCGTACACGGCGCCGTCCAGGTGGAGGGCGAGGGACAGGTCCGGGTCCGCCCTGCGCAGGGACAGCAGACAGCTGAGCGTCGCCTGGCGCTCCTCCCCGGACACCAGGACCGGGATCGGCAGATCCCATTCCAGGACGCAGTCCCGCAGGACGCCGTCGTCCAGATCGAACAGACCGTCCTGGACGGGCGTTCCCGCCACCGGTGCCAGGGCGTCGAAGCTCTCGCCCTCGAAGTCCGTTCCCCTGGCCCGGACACGGAGTTGCCGGCCGTCCGTGGTGAGAATGACGGCCTCGGAACCACGGCGGTCCCGGTACCAGCCTGCCCACGACTCATCTGTCATGAGCAGGGACTGTAGCCCGTGCCCGCCGGCCCCTCCGGCGGACCCCCTCCCCCTGCGTGACCGCTCACGCCGACGCCCTCACCCGGCCTGCGGTTCACGCCACATGGGCCACATCGACGGCCCGTCCGGGAGGTCCACCGTCCGCCCCATGAAGGTGAACCCGAGCCTCTCGTACAGGGCTCGGCTGCGCGCGCTGCTCGCCTCCAGGTAGGCGGGCGTCCCCTCACGGTCGCACTGCTCCAGGACCTCCGTGATCAGGGCCTCGCCTATGCCCTGCCCCTGGCAACCGGGCGCGACACCGATCATCAGGAGGTAGGTGTGCGCCCGGTCGTGGGGGTGCACGGCGCCGGTCAGCCGCCCCACGAGCTCGGCCCTCTCGTTGTCCGGGTCCGCGGTCCGCCTCATCAGGGCGGGGGTGTCGTCGTCCCCTTCCGGTTCCCCGGCCGGAACGGACAGCCAGAGCGCGGTGGCGGTGCCGTCCTCCAGAAGATCGACGCGGCCCCCCTCCAGCGTGATGTCGGCGAAGACGCC
Organism: Streptomyces sp. NPDC059166; assembly: GCF_042755185.1. NCBI lineage: Bacteria > Bacillati > Actinomycetota > Actinomycetes > Kitasatosporales > Streptomycetaceae > Streptomyces > Streptomyces sp. NPDC059166. The sequence goes on from NZ_JBHZCI010000019.1 coordinate 14,591, forward strand.
GAGGAACTTCCCGTGCACCGCCCGGCGGTGCTCCTCGTCCGGGAAGACCCAGCCGCTCACCGGGTCGTCGTGGAACGCCTCCTCCAGGATGCGTACCACCTGGTCCCTGTCCCGCTGGTCCGCCCGCCGTACGCGAACACCCATGACCGGCCCCGCCCCTCTGCTCCGCGATCACGTCAACTGACGTACGGAATACTAGAGTTACAGCCGCGAGATCCGGGCGGGCACCTGGTTCAGTGCGTTCTGCGGGTGACGAACTCCGCCAGGGCCAGCAGGTCACCGGCCGCTTCGGACGCGGGCAGGGCCCGGGACAGGTGGTGGACGGCCCTGGCCATCCGGTCCGCGGCCGCCGTCTGTGCCCAGTCCCGGCCGCCCGCCCGGTCGACGGCGTCGGCGGCTCTCCTCACCTCCTCCGGTGTGTTCATGGGGCCCCGGTAGAGGGCGGCCAGCTCCCGGGCCGCCGGAGTGTCCGACGTCAGTGCGGCGACCACCGGCAGGGACTTCTTGTGCGCGGCGAGGTCCGCGCCGGCCGGCTTGCCCGTACGGTCCGTGTCCCCCCAGATGCCGATCAGGTCGTCGATGAGCTGGAAGGCCAGGCCCGCTTCCCGGCCGAAGCCGTCCATGGCCCGGACCTCCCGTTCCCCCGCTCCCGCGTAGAGCGCGCCGAGGGCGCACGCGCATCCGAGCAGGGCCCCCGTCTTGGCCATGGCCATGGCGAGGCATTCGTCCAGGCCGACGTCCTCGGGGCCACGCTCCTCCAGTGCGCAGTCGGCCTGCTGCCCCGCGCAGAGTTCGATGACGCAGGTGGAGAGACGGACCGCGGCCCTCGCGCCGGCGGGGTGGGGATCGTCCGCCAGCAGGCGCACCGCCAGGGAGGACATGGCGTCCCCGGCGATGACGGCGTCGGGCACCCCGAACACCGCCCAGGCCGTGGGGCGGTGTCTGCGGGTGGTGTCCTCGTCGATGACGTCGTCGTGGAGCAGGGTGAAGTTGTGCGCGAGTTCGACGGCGACGGCCGCACGCATCGCGGCCTGCGGGTCTCCTCCCAGGGCGCGTGCCGCCGCCAGGACGAGCGCCGGTCTGATGGCCTTGCCGGCCTGCCCCGGGGCGGCGGGTGTGCCGTCTGCGTTCAGGCGCCCCAGGTGGTACAGGGCGACGCGGCGGATCGCCCCGGGCAGGGTCTCGACCGCCGCGACGAGGTGGGGGTCGACCTCGTTGCGGGTGCGTTCCAGCAACGCGGCGGCCTTGTGCCCCTCCATCGCGGCGTCCGTACTGGTCATGGTCACGGTCACTCCTGGGCGGTGTCTGGCGGTTCGCGTCGGTAGGCGGGCGGTGCCCGGTGCGGACGGCCGCACGGCGAGACGTGCCCTCGCACGACGCACCCGGGCGATCCGTCGGCACCGCGGGATGCCGGGCCGGGCGCCACTCGGCGCCGGACATCGCCCGACGCGCGCCGCGGCGGCGTGCGGTCGGCGCCGCGGTACGCCGGGGTCCGGGTGGCCGGCGCCCGGACCCCGTGGAGCGTCACCGCCAGCGGCTCACCTCCACGTTCTCCAGGACGCCGAGGGCGTCGGGCACCAGGACCGCGGCGGAGTAGTAGGCCGTCACGAGGTAGGAGATGATCGCCTGCTCGTCGATGCCCATGAAACGGACCGAGAGGCTCGGCTCGATCTCGTCCGGGATTCCGGTCTGCTGGAGTCCGATGACTCCCTGTTCCGCCTCACCGGTCCTCATGCAGATGATCGAGGTGGTGCGGGCGTCGGTGACCGGGATCTTGTTGCACGGGAAGATCGGCACCCCCCTCCAGGAGGAGACGTGGTGCCCTCCGACCTCGACGGTCTCCGGCACCAGACCACGCTTGTTGCACTCCCGGCCGAAGGCGGCGATGGCGCGCGGGTGGGCGAGGAACAGCTTCGATCCACGGCGGCGCGACAGCAGTTCGTCCATGTCGTCGGGGCCGGGAGCCCCGTCGTGCGGCTGGAGCCGCTGCCCGTAGTCGCAGTTGTTGAGGAGGCCGAACTCCCGGTTGTTGATGAGTTCGTGCTCCTGGCGCTCGCGCAGCGCCTCGACCGTGAGCCGCAACTGCTGCTCGGTCTGGTTCATCGGCTGGTTGTAGAGGTCGGCCACCCTGCTGTGGACCTTCAGCACGGTCTGGGCGACGCTCAGTTCGTACTCGCGGGGCGCCGCCTCGTAGTCGACGAAGGTGTGCGGGACGACGCTCTCCCCCACATGCCCCGCGGACAGGTCGATCTCGGCCTCGCCGTACTTGTTGGTCCGCTGGTGCGGGATGGCGAGCAGGCCGGCGAGGTGGTCGCGGAGCGAGTCCGCGCGGGCCGCGAGGTTGAGCACGTCGGACCGGCGCAGGGTCAGCAGCGTGCAGGCGGTGACGGCGCGGGCGGTGTACTCCCAGGTCGCCTCGCCGTCGACCAGGACGTGGTCGCCGAAGTAGGAGCCGTCGGCGAGCACCCCCAGTACGGTCTCGTCGCCGTACGGCCCGGTCCCGATCTTCTCGACCTTGCCGTGGGCCAGGAGGTGGACACGGTCCGCCGCGTCGCCCGCCGCGGCGAGCACCTCCCCGGCCTCGACGTCCCGTTGCTCGCACCTGCGCGCCAGCTCGGCCAGGACCTCCTCGTCGCCGAAGTCCCGCAGGGCCGGGAGTTCCCCGAGCTCCGCGGGGATGACCGTGACCCGGTCTCCCGTCTGGACGAAGGTCACCCTGCCGTCGCCCACCGAGTAGCTCAGCCTGCGGTTCACCCGGTAGGTGCCGCCCTGCACCTGGACCCACGGGAGCATCCGCAGCAGCCACCGCGAGGTGATCTCCTGCATCTGCGGGGCGGACTTGGTCGTCGTCGCGAGGTTCCGCGCGGCCGCCGTGCCGAGACTCTGCTGCGGCGGCTGCGTGTCGCGAACCTCTTCACCAACGGACATCCGACATCCTCTCGATCTTCCCGATCATGAGCTGACCTGCGAGAAGAAGACTTGCAGCCGGAGGACACGGTGCGCTATTACACAAAAGAGTGTGACTATTCGGGCTGAGCGCGGGCACATTGCCCGCCCCGCCGGGGTCTGAGCATCCCCTCGGGACGCCCCGTCCAGGACGCCCGGTCCAGGACGGCGGGCCGCGACGCGGAGCGGGAGGTGCCGGACCCTCCCGCTCCGCGTCGCGGGCCGCTCAGCGCGCGAGCGGCGCCCCCGACGTGACGACCTTGCCCGGATTGAGGATGCCGTACGGATCGAGGGCGGCCTTGACCGCTCGCTGCATGGCGAGGTTGACCGGCCCCACCTCACGGTCCATCCCGCCCATCTTCAGCAGGCCCACGCCGTGTTCACCGGTGACCGTGCCGCCGAGAGCGATCGCCGCGTCGAGGATGTCCTCGAAGGCGAGTTGGGCACGGGCGCGTGCCGCCTCGTCACCCGGTTCGGTGATGATCAGCGGATGGAGGTTGCCGTCTCCCGCGTGAGCGATGTTGGCGATGAGGACGTCGTGCGCGGCGGCGATCTCCTCGACGCGGGCCAGCATCCGCGGGACCTCGGCCCTCGGTACGACCACGTCCTCGGTGAGGACCGGCCCCAGCCGTTCCAGGGCCGGATAGGCGAGGCGGCGCGCTTCGAACAGCGCGTCCGCCTCCGCCTGGTCGGTGGAGACCTCGGCCCAGGCCGCTCCGGCGGCCTCGAAGCAGGCGCGTACGGTCTCCGCCTCCGCGTCACCCGCGGCGCCCGGGGTGTCCACCCGCCCGAGCAGGATCGCGTTCGCGTCCGCCGAGAGGCCCATGTTCTTCCAGTCGTCGACCGCCTTCAGGCAGTGCCGGTCCAGGAGTTCCAGGGCGGAGGGCACGACACCCGCCGCGGTGACCCGGCTCACCGCGTCCCCCGCCGCGACCACCGAGTCGAAGAAACCGGCCACCGTCCGTTCGGCGGGCCTCGCGCCGCGCAGCCTGACCGTGATCTCGGTGATCACCCCTAGGGTGCCCTCGGAGCCGACGAACAGCCCGCACAGGTCGTACCCGGCGACGCCCTTCGCCGTCTGCCGGCCCATCCGCACGACCTCGCCGAGACCGTTGACCGCCTCGATCCCCAGGACGTAGTCCCGGGTCACCCCGTACTTGACGCAGCACATGCCGCCCGCGTTGGTGGCGGTGTTGCCACCGATGGTGGACCAGGGGGAACTGGCCGGGTCCGGCGGGTACCACAGGCCCTGCTCGGCACAGGCCGCCCGCAGGTCGTCGTTGACGACACCGGGCTGGACGACGGCCAGACGTTCCACGGGGTCGATGCGCAGGACGCGGTCCATGTCCTCGAAGGAGAGGACCACGGCGCCGTCCACCGCGTTGGCTCCGCCCGAGAGGCCGGTGCCGGCGCCGCGCGGGACCACCGGCACGCGGTGCTCCAGGCAGTACGCGACGACCGCCCGCACCTCCTCGGTGCTCTGTGGCCGCACGACGGCGAGCGGGCGGCCCGCGGGCGCCCACTCCGCCTCGTCGTGCGCGTAACGGGCCATGCCGTCCGGATCGGTGATGACTTTGCCCGCCGGTATCCCGTCGGCTGTGTTCGGCTTCGGCACGACCAGTGTCCGCCCTTCTCGCAGCTCACCGACCCCGCACTCGAAGCGGAGCCGTTCGTTCCATGATGACCCCGCAGCCTCCGGCGGTTTCCGGCCCCCCGGGGGCCGGCACGGGAACCAGGCGCGTGCGGGCCTGTCCGGATCGACTCGCACAGGAGGCGAAATACGGTCGAACAGGTTTGCCGGAGTGCCGTGTTCCGGTACAAGCGCTGTACGGACACGCTCCCGCTGTCACGCACGTACGAGCCATGAGACACACACGTACGGGCCACCCACCACGAGCCACGCACGTACCCGCCTCGCACCACGAGCCACGCACGAACCGGCCTCGCGCCCACAGACCCCAAGGAGTCGGTCATGTCCTCACCCATGTCCGCGAGCAACTTCCTCAAAGCCCTCAAGGACGAGGGCCTCACCGTCGTCCAGGTGGGCGACTGGCGCACCCACAACCGGAACCACAAGGGCCCGTGGGGGCCCGTGCACGGGGTGATGCTGCACCACACCGTCACCAAGGGCACGGCCCGGACCGTCGAGATCTGCCGTGACGGCTACGCGGGGCTGCCCGGACCGCTGTGCCACGGCGTGATCGCCAAGGACGGCCGGGTCCACCTGGTCGGATACGGCCGCGCCAACCACGCGGGCCTGGGCGACGACGACGTGCTGCGCGCGGTCGTCGCCGAGCGGCGCCTGCCGGCCGACAACGAGTCCAACACCGACGGCAACCGGCACTTCTACGGCTTCGAGTGCGAGAACCTCGGCGACGGCAAGGACCCGTGGCCCGACGTCCAGCTGGAGGCCATCGAGAAGGCCGCGGCGGCGGTCTGCCGCCATCACGGCTGGGACGCCCCGTCGGTGATCGGGCACCTGGAGTGGCAGCCCGGCAAGATCGACCCGCGCGGATTCTCGATGGCGGGCATGCGCAACAGGATCCACGACCGGCTGAAGTAGGCCGGCGGCTGACGGCTCACAATGAGGTCATGGAAGACGAAGCGCCCGGCCTCACCGGCCTGCGACCGGCACTCCCCTCGCCGCTGCGGCCGGCCGGGGACGAGCGCTTCGAACGGCACGGCGTCACCCTGCTGCTCAAGCGCGACGACCTGATCCACCCGGACCTGCCCGGCAACAAGTGGCGCAAGCTCGCCCCCAACCTCGGGGACGCCGCCGGCCGCACGGTGCTCACCTTCGGCGGCGCCTACTCCAACCACCTGCGTGCGACCGCCGCGGCAGGCCGGCTGCTCGGTTTCCCCACCGTCGGCGTCGTACGCGGCGACGAACTGGCCGGCCGGCCCCTCAACCCCTCGCTCGGCCGCTGCGCGGCCGACGGCATGCGCCTGCACTTCGTGGACCGCGCGACGTACCGCGCGAAGGGCTCTCCCGAGGTCCTGGAGGGCCTGCTGAGCCTCTTCGGGGACTGCGCGGTCATTCCGGAGGGAGGCAGCAACGCCCTTGCCGCACAAGGCTGCGCAGAGCTCGGACGTGAACTGCGGGGCGCGAGCGCCACCGTCGCGGTCGCCTGCGGCACCGGCGGGACCCTGGCAGGACTGGCCGCGGGCCTCGGGGACGGTCAGCGCGCCCTCGGCGTGCCCGTCCTGCGGGGCGGCTTCCTGGGGGACGCCGTACGCGGACTCCAGCACGAGGCCTTCGGCGGCCCGGTCGGCCGGTGGTCCCTGGACGAACGGTTCCACTTCGGCGGCTACGCCCGCACGACTCCGGAGCTGCACGCCTTCGCCGACGACTTCGAGGACCGGCACGGCCTGCCGGTGGAGAGGCTCTACGTGGCCAAGCTCCTGTACGGGCTGACCGTGCTGGCCGCCGAGGGCGCCTTCCCGCGGGGCTCAGCGGTCACCGCGGTGATCACCGGCCGCCCCGGGCCGGACGCCGAGAGCGGTCAGTCACCGTCCGACTCCCGGTAGGCGGCAGCCTCCTCCAGGTCCAGTCTGCGTAGCAGGGCGCGCAGCATCTCGTCGTCGATCCGCCGCTCGTCCCGCAGCTTCACGAACACGTCGCGCTCGGTGGCGATCACGTTCCGTGCCAGTCGCCGGTAGGTGTCGTCGGCCGATTCCCCCGTGAGCGGGTTGGGTGACCCGAGCCTCTCCCACACCGCGTTGCGGCGCCGCTCCATGACCGCCCTCAGCCGCTCGGTGAGCGGGTCGGGGAGGGCGTTGCGCGGGTCTGCCAGCAACTCCTCCAGTCTCGCGTCCGCCGCGGCCGACGCCTCGCTCTGCGCCTGTGCCTCGGCCAGCGTCTCGGTACGGGCGTTCCGCCCGGGGAGCTTGAGCACCCGCACCAGCAGGGGCAGGCTGAGCCCTTGGACGACGAGAGTGCCGATCACGGTCGTGAACGTCAGGAACAGCACCAGGTTGCGTGCCGGGAACTCCTCCCCGTCGTGCGTCACCAGCGGGATGGAGAAGGCGATGGCCAGGGAGACCACGCCTCTCATGCCGGCCCAGGCGACGATCAGGGTCGAGGCCGCCGACGGCGTCCCCTCGCGTTCCCTGATGCGCCTGGAGAGCCTGGGCGGCAGATAGGTCGCCGGGTACACCCAGACGAAGCGCACCACGACCACGGCCAGGAACACGAGGACGGCGTAGCCCAGGGCCTCGGCGACGCCGTACGAACCCAGCCCTCTGAGCACTAAGGGCAACTGCAGCCCGATGAGGGCGAAGACGGCGGACTCCAGGACGAAGGCCACCATCTTCCAGACCGCCGCCTCCTGGAGGCGCGTGGCGAAGTCGACCTGCCAGGAGCGGTGCCCCAGGTAGAGCGCGACGACGACCACGGCGAGCACACCGGAGGCGTGCACCCGTTCCGCAGCGGCGTAGGCCACGAAGGGGATGAGCAGCGACAGGGTGTTCTGGAGCAGCGCCTCCTTGAGGTGGGTGCGCAGCCAGTGGAGCGGGACCATCAGCAGCAGGCCGACGGCGATGCCGCCGAAGGACGCCAGCAGGAATTCGCCGATCCCCGCTCCCCAGCTCATGCCCTCCCCGACGGCGGCCGCGAGCGCGACCCGGAAGGCGGTGATCGCGGTGGCGTCGTTCACCAGGGACTCGCCCTGGAGGATGGTGGTGACCCGCGCGGGCAGCCCGACGCGCCGGGCGATCGCCGCGGCGGTGACCGCGTCCGGCGGCGCGACGACGGCGCCGAGCACGAGGGCGGCGGTGAGCGGGAGGTCGGGCACGAGCCGGTAGGCCAGCCAGCCGACGGCGACCGTCGCGAAGAGCACGTATCCCACGGAGAGCAGGGCCACGGGCCGCAGGTTGGCCCTGAGGTCGAGGTACGAGCTGTCGACCGCCGCCGTGTACAGCAGCGGCGGCAGCAGCAGGGGCAGCACGATGTGCGCGTCCAGCGTGTAGGCCGGGACCCCGGGCAGGTACGAGGCCAGCAGTCCGGCCGCGACCAGCAGCAGGGGGGCGGGCACAGGGGTGCGGCGGGCGACCCCCGCGACCGCCGCGCTGACCGCGACGAGCGCCACCAGCGGCAGAGCGTCCATCTCACCGTCCTCACATCCGACGTAACGTGGCAATCATGAGTGAGTGCCTTCACGTAGCCGAACTGCCGCGCCCCGAACCCGCACCCGCCGACACCACGTGCCCGGAGTGCGTCGCGGCCGGTACACACCCCGTGCAGCTGCGGCTCTGCCTCGTCTGCGGACACGTCGGGTGCTGCGATTCCTCGCCCCTGAAACACGCCACGGCGCACTTCGAGTCGACCGGCCACCCGGTGATGCGCAGCTTCGACTGCGGGGAGAGCTGGCGCTGGTGCTTCGTGGACGGTTCGATCGTCTGAGGCCTGGGTACGTCAAACCGGCGCCGGTTCTTCGCAATTGACCGGCGCAGACCCCTAGCCACTGTGTGTGCCCATGGGCCTACCATGAGTAATCGTGGAGTCGTGGTCGTGGCGACACGGCATCATGGGTCGCGAACGCGTCGCCGGCCGACCGAGCCGGTGACGGACCGCACGGCCCCGGGGCACGCGTCCCGGAGCCCCGAACGAGTTTGTGCCACCTTGGAGGTGAGGGTGTCCCAGATCGCAGGCGAGCCCGGGAACCAGGACTTCGTGGAGGTCCGGCTGCCCGCTGCGGGTGCCTACCTGTCGGTGCTGCGTACGGCCACGGCCGGCCTCGCAGCGCGCTTGGACTTCACCCTCGACGAGATCGAGGATCTTCGCATCGCGGTCGACGAGGCCTGCGCGATCCTGCTCCAGCAGGCCGTGCCGGGCTCCGTGCTCAGTTGCGTGTTCCGCCTCGTGGGCGACTCCCTCGAGGTGACCGTCTCGGCGCCCACGACGGACGGCCGCGCACCGGAACGCGACACCTTCGCCTGGACGGTGCTCTCCGCGCTGGCCGGGAAGGTCGACTCCGCGGTCGCCGACGACCGCACGGTCAGCATCAGCCTCTACAAACAGCGCGGCGCGGGACCCGGGCCGGCGTGAGCGACGGGAACGGGGACGGTCCGGTGCGCGACGAGACGATCCGGGCGGGGGCTGTGCGACCGGCAGCCCTCCCGGAGCAGCAGGCCCGGCCGCACCCGGAGGGCGGGGCGGACGGCGCGGACGGTACGCAGGACCGTCCGATGGCGGTGGAGCAGGCGGAGCGGGCGGGCCAGATGAGCGAGCACGGGCACCACGATCCGAACGACCGCAGCGGTGCGCGGGCCCTGTTCGTCGAGCTCCGGGGCCTCCCCGACGGTTCGGTGGAGAAGGCGGAGCTGCGCAACCGGCTGGTGCGGATGCACCTGCCGCTCGTGGAGCACCTGGCCCGGCGGTTCCGCAACCGCGGCGAGCCGCTGGACGACCTGACGCAGGTCGCCACGATCGGCCTGATCAAGTCGGTGGACCGCTTCGATCCGGATCGGGGTGTGGAGTTCTCGACGTACGCGACCCCCACGGTCGTCGGCGAGATCAAGCGGCACTTCCGGGACAAGGGCTGGGCGGTGCGCGTTCCGCGGCGCCTCCAGGAGCTGCGGCTGTCGCTGACCACGGCCACCGCGGAGCTCTCCCAGCAGCACGGCCGCTCCCCCACCGTGCACGAGCTGGCGGAGCGCCTGGGCATCTCCGAGGAGGAGGTGCTCGAGGGGCTGGAATCGGCCAATGCGTACAGCACCCTGTCCCTGGACGTCCCGGACACCGACGACGAGTCGCCGGCGGTCGCGGACACCCTGGGGTCCGAGGACGAGGCCCTGGAGGGGGTCGAGTACCGGGAATCCCTCAAACCGCTGCTGGAGGACCTCCCGCCGCGGGAGAAGCGGATCCTGCTGCTGCGCTTCTTCGGCAACATGACCCAGTCGCAGATCGCTCAGGAGGTCGGCATCTCCCAGATGCACGTCTCACGCCTGCTCGCCCGCACGCTGGCCCAGCTGCGCGAGCGCCTGCTCGTGGAGGAGTGACCGGCCGGGAGCCCGGACCGCCCGCATGCGGGCAGGGCTCCCGGAGCGGACGCCGTTCAGGCGTCGGGGGTCGTGCGCGGCCCCCGGATGCCGAGCGCCCGCGTGGTCGCCGGGTCGAGCACCAGCACGAGGGCCGTCACGGCGACGGCGGCGAGGACGATGCCGGTGGGGATCAGCGCTCCCTGGGACCGCAGCAGGGTCCACGCCACGGGCATGGCCATGAGCTGGGTGATGAGCGCGGGCCCACGGCTCCAGCTGCGCCGCCGCAGCAGTCCGCGGGCCGCGAACAGCGGGATGAGGCCGAGCGCCACCAGCGTGAGCCCGCCCATCTCCGCCTGCTGCACACCGTCGGGGGTGCCGAACAGTCCGACGGCCAGCATGTAGATCCCGCCGACGACGAGCGCCGCGCCTTCGAGTGCGTTGAGTGCGGCCAGGGCCGCGATCCGTCCCGGCTTCTCCGCACCGGCCGCGGGCGACGGCGAGGAGGGGGTGTTCTGCTGAGTGCTCACGCCTCTCAGATTCGCATCTCCGCCTCGCGAAAGCGAAGCCGGGGCCGCCGGACGACCGGCCGCCGGTCACCCTGTGTGAGGGGTGGTGGACCGGGCGGAACCGGGCTTCGGGCAGGTACCCCGCGGTAGGTACGCTGGCGGGCATGCGCGCACTCCTCGTGGTCAACCCGGCAGCCACCACCACCAGCGCGCGGACGCGTGACGTGCTGATCCACGCACTGGCGAGCGAGATGAAGATCGAGGCCGTCACCACGGAGTACCGCGGACACGCCCGCGACCTGGGACGCAGGGCCGCGGACTCCGACGACATCGACCTGGTGGTCGCCCTGGGGGGCGACGGCACGGTCAACGAGGTGGTCAACGGACTGCTGCACCGCGGACCGGACCCCGAGGGCCTGCCGAGCCTCGCCGTGGTCCCCGGCGGGTCCACCAATGTCTTCGCCCGCGCCCTCGGTATCCCCAACGACGCCGTCGAGGCGACGGGCGCCATCCTCGACGCCCTGGCGAGCCGCAGCGAGCGCACGGTGGGACTCGGTCTGGCCGCCGGCACGCCGGGCACGGCCGACGAAGCGGTCCCGGGCCGCTGGTTCACCTTCTGCGCCGGGCTCGGCTTCGACGCCGGCGTCATCGGGCGGGTCGAACAGAAGCGCGAGCGGGGCAGGCGCTCGACGCACGCCCTGTACGTACGCCAGGTGCTCCGGCAGTTCATGGACGACCCGCACAGGCGCAACGGCCAGATCACCCTGGAGGTGCCGGGCCAGGACCCGGTCACCGACCTCGCACTGTCGATAATCTGCAACACCGCCCCCTGGACCTACCTGGGGAACCGCCCCATATACGCCTCCCCGAAGGCGTCCTTCGACACGGCTCTCGACGTCCTCGGACTCAAGCGCCTCTCCACCCCCGCCGTGACCCGCTACGCCACCCAGCTGCTCACTTCGAGCCCCGAGAAGGGCCCTCACGGCAAGCACGCCGTTTCGCTGCACGACCTCACGGACTTCACCTTGCATTCAAAGGCGCCACTGCCCTTCCAGATGGACGGTGACCACTTGGGGCTGCGTACGAGCGTGACGTTCACAGGCGTACGCCGTGCACTGCGTGTGATTGTGTGAGTGGAAGGGCCCAAAGTCCTTTAACTCGAACGTTTGGGCTGGCCCCCACCCCTTAGAAGTACGGCTGTGACCTAGTCGACACCGAGGAATCAAAAAAAACTTTCCAGAAGGGGTTGTATCCGCAGCCGAGGTTTGCGAATCTCTACTTGGCGATCGAGACGGCCCGCAACATCGGCCTCCACTGAGAGCCAGAACCCCTCCTCACCACAACAGGACCACATCCAGTCCTTCTGGACGTCGGACCTTCGTCTGCGGGGGGATTCGTGAAAGCGTTCACATTCACAAGCAACAAGCACGTAATACCAAGGAGAGGTAGCAGCCATGGACTGGCGTCACAACGCCGTTTGTCGTGAGGAAGACCCCGAGCTGTTCTTCCCCATCGGCAACACCGGTCCTGCGCTGCTGCAGATCGAGGAAGCCAAGGCCGTCTGCCGTCGCTGCCCCGTCATGGAGCAGTGCCTGCAGTGGGCGCTCGAGTCCGGCCAGGACTCCGGCGTCTGGGGTGGCCTCAGCGAGGACGAGCGCCGCGCGATGAAGCGCCGCGCCGCTCGCAACCGGGCGCGCAACGCCAGCGCCTGACCGACGCCCCCCACACGAGCCACAGCCAGGCGGCGCGTACAGAGCGTACGCACGGCCCCGCCTTCGAGTCGCAGCGCGCAGTACCCCCGAAGCGCATCGCACCGCGAGCACCACGAATTGGGCCCGGACCGTTACCACGGTCCGGGCCCAATTCGCGTGTCGGCGACGAGAGCGCGCCGCCGCCCCTTCGCTACTTGTCGTTGCGCACGGGGATGTCCAGCACCACCTGGGTTCCGCGTTCCGGGCCGGGGACCATGCCGAAGGTGCCGCCCAGCTCCCCCTCCACCAGGGTCCGGACGATCTGGAGACCGAGGTTGCCGGCGCGCTGGGGGTCGAACCCCTCGGGTAGTCCGCGCCCGTCATCCGTCACCGTGATCAACAGCCGCCCCTCGGCAGTCGTGCCGCCACGCACCGCGGACACCTCGACCGTGCCGTGTTCGGCGACACCGAAGGCGTGTTCAAGAGCGTTCTGCAGCACCTCGGTCAGCACCATCGAGAGCGGGGTGGCCACCTCCGCGTCCAGGATCCCGAAGCGCCCCGTACGACGACAGGTCACCTTCCCGGGTGAGATCTCGGCCACCATCGCGATCACCCGGTCGGCGATCTCGTCGAACTCGACCCGCTCGTCCAGGTTCTGGGACAGCGTCTCATGGACGATGGCGATCGAACCGACGCGCCGCACGGCCTCGTTGAGGGCCTCACGGCCCCGCTCCGAGTCCATCCGCCGCGACTGGAGGCGCAACAGGGCGGCCACCGTCTGGAGATTGTTCTTCACCCGGTGGTGGATCTCCCGGATGGTCGCGTCCTTGGTGATCAACTCCCTTTCCCGCCGACGCAGTTCCGTGACATCCCGGAGCAGCACCAGGGAACCGATGCGCACACCCTTGGGCTTCAGAGGAATGGCGCGCAGCTGGATGACCCCGCCCTCACCCTCGACCTCGAACTCCCGGGGCGCGTATCCGCTCGCCACCTTCACCAGGGCCTCGTCCACCGGCCCCCGGGACGGGGCCAGTTCGGCGGTGGTGGCGCCGAGGTGGTGGCCGACGAGGTCGGAGGCCAGGCCCAGCCGGTGGTAGGCGGAGAGCCCGTTGGGGCTGGCGTACTGCACGATCCCGTCGGCGTCGAGCCTGATCAGCCCGTCCCCCACCCGCGGTGATGCGTCCATGTCGACCTGCTGGCCGGGGAACGGGAAGGAGCCGGCGGCGATCATCTGGGCGAGGTCGGAGGCGGACTGGAGGTAGGTGAGCTCCAGCCGGGAGGGCGTGCGCACGGTGAGGAGGTTGGTGTTGCGCGCGATCACCCCGAGGACCCTGCCCTCCCTGCGGACGGGGATCGACTCGACCCGGACCGGGACCTCCTCCCGCCACTCGGGATCCCCCTCACGGACGATGCGGCCCTCGTCGAGGGCGGCGTCCAGCAGCGGCCGGCGGCCCCGCGGGACGAGGTGGCCGACCATGTCGTCCTGGTAGGAGGTGGGGCCGGTGTTGGGGCGCATCTGCGCCACGGAGACGTAGCGCGCCCCGTCCCGGGTGGGCACCCAGAGCACGAGGTCGGCGAAGGAGAGGTCGGAGAGCAGCTGCCACTCCGAGACCAGCAGGTGGAGCCACTCGAGGTCGGTGTCACCGAGGGCTGTGTGCTGGCGGACCAGATCGTTCATGGAGGGCACACGCGCGAGCCTACCCGTGGCAACCGGATGGTTCCGAACCGATCGGCCCGGGGATACGTGACACTGTGAGGGAGCGGTCACGGACCTGAGAATGTCCGCACCCACGGATGGACATGCCCTATTGGTCTAGTCCACAATGCACCACGTGGGGCGCCCTACGGGACGCCCCGCACGACGGACCTCCGCTCTCCCCGCACAGGAGAGCGGACCGAGGTACCCGGCGCTCTCTGCCCTGACTGCGCCGGTGCCTCCCACGGCCGGAGGCACCGCACACCGCCGGCCGGGCCGGGCCTGCCCTTCGGCGCAGGCCGGCAGCTCCGGGCTGCGGCTCCGGACGGGCTGAGGGTCCCGTCCCGGCGCCGCGGCCCGCGGGTGTTTCCGGGCCCCGCATCTCACACGGCACGCCCCCGCCGACCACGGGCGGCCCCTGCGCCGACAGGGCGACAACCGTCGACCCATGCACCGACGGTTCACCTCCGAGCCTCCCCGTTCTGCTAGATTGGGCCCTAAGATTGGTCTATACCACACGACGCCCACTCTTCAGATCGGCAGGCACAGCGTGGAAGTTGTCATCGTCCCGGACGCCACGGCAGGCGGGGAACTCATCGCGGAGGCCATCGCGGCCCTGCTGAGCCGCAAGCCCGACGCCCTGCTCGGCGTTGCCACCGGCTCGACCCCGCTGCCCATCTACCAGGCCCTGGCGGCGAAGGTCCGCTCCGGCGCGGTGGACGCCTCGCGCGCCCGCATCTGCCAGCTCGACGAGTACGTCGGTCTCCCGCCGGGCCACCCCGAGTCCTACCGCTCCGTGGTGCTGCGCGAGGTCGTCGAACCGCTCGGCCTGTCCGAGAAGTCCTTCATGGGACCGGACGGCGCCGCCGAGGACGTCCAGGCCGCCTGCGAGGCCTACGACGCGGCGCTGGCCGAGGCCGGCGGGGTCGATCTCCAGCTGCTGGGCATCGGGACCGACGGGCACATCGGCTTCAACGAGCCCTGCTCCTCGCTGGCGTCCCGCACCCGCATCAAGACGCTGACGGAACAGACCCGCGTCGACAACGCCCGCTTCTTCGACGACGACATCGACCAGGTGCCCCACCACGTCATCACCCAGGGCATCGGCACCATCCTCGACTCCCGTCACCCGATCCTGCTCGCCACCGGGGAGGGCAAGGCCGAGGCGGTGGCCCGGACCGTCGAGGGCCCGGTCGCCTCGATCGTGCCGGCGTCGGCCCTGCAGATGCACCCGCACGCCACGGTGGTGGTCGACGAGGCGGCGGCGTCGAAGCTGAAGCTCGCCGACTACTTCCGCGCCACCTACGAGGCCAAGCCCCGGTGGCAGGGGCTGTAGGGCCGCCTCCGTGACGTGTGAGGGGCCGGGTCACCAAGACGGTGACCCGGCCCCTCACGCGTGTCCCTCGCGATCCCGTCAGGCCGGTACGCCCACCACGGCCTCCGCGGCCGCCGTGCCGCACACGCGTGCCGCGCCGTGCGTGGCGATGTGCAGCGCGCCGCGGGGCGGCGCCTTCGGCAGGCCCATCTCGACCACGATCGTGTCGGGACGGGCGGCGACCAGGGCGTCCAGCGCCTGACCCATCCAGGTGTGCCGGTGGACGTCGCGGACCACCGCGACGACGCGCCGGCCGTCCGCGGCGCGCAGGATGTCCTCCACCGGGGACTTCCGCTCGCTGTCGTAGGTGTCCGTGGTGGTGCCGGGCATCATCCTGGTCAGCTCGGCCGCGATTCCCCAGGGCGTCTCGTCGCCGACCGCTATGTTCGCGACCGGGGTGAACGCCGCTACGTGTCCAGGCCCGTCCAGCGGCGCGCCGCTGCCCGTGACCCTGACGGCGCGGCGCGCGGCGACCAGGCCGATACCGGCTCCGGTGCCGGGCGCGGTCCCCTCCTGCGTGTCCGCGCCCGGCCCCGGGGCAGCCCCCCTGGCTCCCTGCGTCCAGGACGCGAGAGCCCGTACACGTGCGGCGGCGTCGGCCAGCCGCTCCTCGGGCAGTTCGCCGGACCGCACCGCCGCCACCAGCGCGTCGCGCAGCCGCAGCACGGTCTCCTCGTCGGCCAGTCCGCCACCGACGCAGATGGCGTCGGCGCCCGCGGCGATGGCGAGGACGGATCCGCGCTCGATGCCGTACGTGCCGGCGATGGCGTCCATCTCCATGCCGTCGGTGACGATCAGCCCGTCGTAGCCCAGTTCCGTGCGCAGCAGACCGGTGAGGATCTGCGGGCTCAGGGTCGCGGGCCTGGTCGGGTCGAGTGCGGGAAGCAGGATATGTGCACTCATCACAGATTTGGAACCCGCTGCGATGGCCGCTCTGAAGGGGACCAGCTCACGGGCGTGCAACGTGTCCAGGTCCACGTCGATGCGAGGCATGGCGTGGTGGGAGTCGACGGCGGTGTCACCGTGCCCGGGGAAGTGCTTGGTGCACGCCGCCACGCCGGCGGCCTGGAGCCCTTCGACGTAGGCGGCGGTGTGCCGGGCGACGAGCCCGGTGTCGGCCCCGAAGGAGCGGACACCGATGACCGGGTTCTCCGGGTTGGAGTTGACGTCGGCCGAGGGCGCCCAGTTGAGGTTGATGCCGCACTCGGCGAGCCTGCGGCCGAGCTCCCACGCGACCGCCCTGGTGAGCACCGTGTCGTCGACGGTGCCGAGGGCGAGGTTGCCGGGGAAGGACGACCCGTTGCGGACCTCGAGGCGGGTGACGTCCCCGCCCTCCTCGTCGATCGCTACGAGCACGTCCTCCCGCTCGGAGCGCAGCCGGGCGGTGAGGGCGGCGAGCTGTTCGGCCGACTCGACGTTCCGGCCGAACAGTCCGACGGAGGCGAGCCCTTCGCCGACTCTGCGCAGCAGCCAGTCCGGGGCGCTCGTGCCGGTGAATCCGGGCTGGAGCACCGCGAGCGCGTCGCGCGTGACGGTGTCCGTGGTGGATACGAGAGTGGTCATGGCAGCCGTGTTATCCCTTCACTGCGCCATCGGTCAGCCCGCTGACGGCCTTGCGCTGCAGGAAGACGAAGAGGATGAGGATCGGGACGGCGAAGATCGAGGAGGCGGCCATCGTGGCGCCCCAGTCGTCGCCGAACTGGCTCTGGAACTGGGACAGCCACAGGGGCAGGGTCTGGGATTCCGCCTGCTTGTTGAGGACGAGAACCAGGGGGAACTCGTTCCACGCGGTGATGAAGCCGAACATCGAGGTGGACATCAGGCCGGGGGCGAGCAGGGGCAGGATCACCTTCACGAACGCCTGGGGCCGGGTGCAGCCGTCCACCATGGCGGACTCCTCCAGCTCCTTGGGCACCGCGGCGACGAAGCCCCGGAGCGTCAGGAGGGTGAAGGGAAGGATCATGACCATGTAGAAGAGCGTCAGCGGGATCAGGCTGTTGAGCATGTCCGCGTCGCGGACGATGAAGTAGATCGCGATGACCATGACTTCCCAGGGCGCCATCTGCGCGACCATGAAGCCGATGACGAAGCCCTTGCGTCCCTTGAACCGCATCCGGGCCAGGGCGAACGAGCCGGCCAGCGCGAGGATGAGCGAGAAGGCCACGGCGAGGACGGTGACCGTGAGGGAGTTCCTGACCAGCGTCCAGAAGTTGTCCGCGTTCACGGCGGTCTGGAAGTGCTGGAACGTGACGTTCGTGGGGAACCAGACCGGGTCGTCCGCGACGATGTCCGGCGTCGGCTTGAACGCCGTCGCGAACATCCAGTAGACGGGGAACAGGAGGCCGACGACCAGCAGGACCGCCGTGGCGTTGGGCCAGACGCGGCTGAACGTTGACGACGAAGCCGAGCGCTTCACAGCTCGTCCTCCTCTTGCTTGAGAACGATCCGGAGGTAGTACGAGGTCAGCAGGAGCAGGATCACGACGGTCAGGAGCGCGATCGCCGACCCCATGCCGTAGTGCTGGTTCCCGACGCCCTCGACGTAGGCGTAGACCGGCAGGATCTCGGTGAGCCGGTTCGGTCCGCCCTCGTTGATCGCGAAGACCTGGACGAAGGCCTTGAAGACCCAGATCACTTCGAGGAAGGTCGTCGCGAACAGGAAGGGCCGCAGGAAGGGCATGGTGACCGAGGTGAAGCTCTTCCAGGCGCTGGCTCCGTCGAGCGCGGCGGCCTCGTAGAGCTCCTTGGGGATGGTCGTGGTCGCCGCGTAGAGGTTGATCGCGACGAACGGGATCGACATCCAGACGATCAGGATGGTGATCACGAAGAAGGTGGAGAACTGGGTGCCGGTCCAGTTGTAGTCGGCCATCGAGTGGAAGCCGATCTTGTCCAGCACCCAGTTGACGACACCGAACCGGGAGGCGAAGAGCCACTGGAAGACGGTGGTCGCGGCGATGACGGGCATGGCCCAGGCGAGGACCAGGGCGATCAGCAGGGTGATCCTCATCCGCTTGCCGAGCCTGGCCAGCAGGAGGCCGATCAGCGTGCCGAAGATCATGATCAGGACGACGTTGACGCCCGCGAAGACGATCGACCGGACGGTGACGTTCCAGAAATCCGCGCTGCCGAGGATCTCCTTGTAGTTGTCGACCCCGTTCCACTCCGTGAGGTGCTGGATCAGCTGCCTCATGTTGAGGTTCTGGAACGACAGCAGGGCGTTCTTGACCAGGGGCCAGCCGAGGAACACCAGGGTCACTGCCACCGGGGGGATCAGCAGCAGGTACGGGGCGGCCTCACCCGCTCTGCGGCGGGCCGCCGAGGCTCCGCCCGGCTCTGCGCCGGTCCCCTTCACCACGTCCGTCGGACCTGAAGGCGGCCGTTCGGTCTGCACGGTCATGCTCGCCATCTCTTTCTCGGCACCATGGGACACACGTCGACTGCCGGGGGCCGGACTCCTGGTCGGAATCCGTCCCCGGCAGTTCGGCCTTACTGCTTCTGCGCGAGGCGCTTGTTGAACTCCGCCTCGACCTGCTTGGCGGCCTCGGCGTTCGACTTGCCGGTCAGGACCGCCGTCATGAAGGTCTTGATCGGGTTCGGGGCGTTCTCGACCGCGGCCCACTCGGGGATCAGCGGCGTGGTGCCACCGACCTTGGCGGACGGTGCGGCGGCCTCGGCGACCGGGTTGCCGGTCAGGTTGGTGTTGAGCGACTCCTTGTTGGGGATGACGCCGTTCAGCTTGGCGAGCTGGCCCTCGTACTTGTCGGAGAGCGCCATCTTCAGGAACTCCTTGGCGAGTTCCTGCTTGGAGCTGCCCTCGGCGACGGCGAGGTTGGAGCCGCCGAGGAAGACACCCTCGGGCTTGTCGGCGCTGTCACCCGGAATGGTGAAGTAGCCGATCTCCTTCTCGATGGCCGGGTTGGCGGCGATGGCCGTGCCGGCCTCCCAGCCCATGCCGATGAAGGCGCCGGTCTTGCCCTTGGCGAAGACGTCCGCCTGCTGCGGGGTCGCCTCGTCCTTGTCCTTGGGGGCCTTGGAGTAGGCCTGGTACTTCTTGTACAGGTCCATCGCCTCGCCGATCTTCGGGTCGGCGAGGTTGGAGACCCACTTGTCCCCGTCCTTCTTGATGAGCTCAGCACCCTTGCCGATGGTGAGGCCGTCGAAGAAGTACCAGTTCTGGCCGGGCAGGTAGAGCGGCTCGGCCTTGCCCTTCGCCTTGATCTTGTCGAGAGCGGCGAAGAACTCGTCACGGGTCTTGGGGGTCTCGGTGACGCCCGCCTCGGCGAAGACCGACTTGTTGTAGATGACCACGCGGTTGGCGAAGTACCACGGGGCCGCGTACTGCTTGCCGTCGACGACGGAGGCCTCGTTCAGGTTGGCGGCCCAGTCGCCGCCGATCTCCGACTTGAGGTCACCGAGGTCGGCGAGGCCACCGGTCTTGGCGTAGGCGGCGGTCTGGGTGTTACCGATCTCGAAGACGTCCGGCGGGTTCTCCTCGGACAGGGCGGTCGTCAGCTTCTGCTGGATACCGTTCCACTGCTGGACCTCGAACTTGACCTTGGCGCCTGTCTTCTTCTCGAACTCGGCGGTAAGATCCTTCTGCCACTGCTCAGGCGTCGAGCCGTCCATGGCCCAGACAGTCAGGGTCTGCCCCTTGTAGCTGTCCGGACCTGCCTGCTTGCCGCTGTCGCTGCCGCCGTCGTCGGAGCCACATGCTGCGATGCCGACCATCATGCCCGCGACGCCGATCGCCGCGATGAGCTTGCGCTTCACGCCAAACCCTCCTCAGGGTGCTGCAACCCCCCCACCCACCCGCGAGGACGTACGCCTGGCGCTACCTGTGGGGCTGGGACCTGGTCTTTAATGGTTTAGACCAGTACCGGGAGCTTGGCCTAGACCTTTAGGGGTGTCAAGGGTGTATAAGAAGTGCACTCGCGTCCGTTATCGGACCGACACCTGAGGGAGGGCGACGAGCCGTGACCGGACCGTGCCACCATGTGAGCCGCGACAGACGGAGGAGCCGGTGACGGCAGCAGCGCAGCAGTCGGGAAGGCGTGCCATGGGTGCCGACGGGGCCAGCAGTACGAGCGAGGCGGGTGCGGGCGCGCGAACGGCGCGCGTCCCCAAGTACTACCGGCTCAAGCGTCATCTCCTCGAGATGACGGACACCATGCCTCCCGGCACTCCGGTACCCCCCGAGCGGACCCTGGCCGCGGAGTTCGACACCTCGCGCACCACGGTGCGCCAGGCACTCCAGGAGCTGGTGGTCGAGGGCCGGCTGGAACGCATCCAGGGCAAGGGCACCTTCGTCGCCAAGCCGAAGGTCTCCCAGGCCCTGCAACTCACCTCGTACACCGAGGACATGCGCGCCCAGGGCCTCGAACCCACCTCGCAGCTGCTGGACATCGGCTATGTGACCGCGGACGACACGCTCGCCGGACTGCTGGACATCACGGCCGGCGGCCGGGTCCTTCGGATCGAGCGGCTCCGCCTGGCCAGCGGTGAGCCGATGGCCATCGAGACCACCCATCTCTCGGCCAAGCGCTTTCCCGCGCTGCGCCGTTCGCTGGTGAAGTACACCTCCCTCTACACCGCTCTCGCCGAGGTGTACGACGTGCGGCTGGCGGAGGCGGAGGAGACCATCGAGACCTCTCTCGCCACGCCTCGCGAGGCCGGACTGCTCGGCACCGACGTGGGTCTGCCGATGCTCATGCTGTCCCGTCACTCGATCGACGGGGACGGCGAGCCGGTGGAGTGGGTGCGCTCGGTGTACCGGGGCGACCGGTACAAGTTCGTCGCCCGTCTGAAGCGCCCCGTCGACTGAGCTCTTCCGGCCCCTTCCGCGTCGCCGATTCCCCTGCTCCCGCGGGGGGATCAGTCGTTTCGGGCGACACCGGAACGTTGCAGGACCGCAATGCGGACGGGGGGTGACGGTGGCCGGGGCTCTCGCCTAGATTTCCTGCGCATTACACCAGGTGATCAGCGAGGGGACGGAGTCGCCACATGCCAGATGAAATCGATGCGAAACCACCGGTAGTGACACCCATGAGGGTGGTGATCGCGCTCTGTCTGCTCGCGCCGTTCGTCGCGATGCTCTGGGTCGGCTCGTACGCGAAGGTCGACCCGACCTTCATCGGCATCCCGTTCTTCTACTGGTACCAGATGCTGTGGGTCCTCCTGTCGACCTCGCTCACGATGATCGCGTACAAGCTGTGGCAGCGTGACCAGCGCGCCCGCAAGGGGGGTGCGTCGGCATGAAGGACGGCGTGAACGGCGTCGCGCTCGCCGTCTTCATCTTCTTCTTCCTGGCCGTCACGGTCATCGGGTTCATGGCCGCGCGCTGGCGCAAGGCCGAGAACGAGGCCAGCCTCGACGAATGGGGCCTGGGCGGAAGGTCGTTCGGCACCTGGGTCACCTGGTTCCTGCTCGGCGGTGACCTCTACACGGCGTACACCTTCGTCGCGGTACCCGCGGCGATCTACGCTGCGGGGGCGTCCGGCTTCTTCGCCGTCCCGTACACCATCCTGGTCTACCCCCTCATCTTCACCTTCCTGCCGCGCCTGTGGTCCGTCTCGCACAAGCACGGCTACGTCACCACCTCGGACTTCGTCCGCGGCCGCTTCGGGTCCAAGGGGCTCTCGCTGGCGGTGGCGCTGACCGGGATCCTCGCCACGATGCCGTACATCGCGCTCCAGCTGGTCGGCATCCAGGCCGTACTGGACGTGATGGGCGTCGGCGGTGGCGAGACCACGCACTGGTTCGTCAAGGACCTGCCGCTGCTGATCGCGTTCGCCGTACTCGCCGCGTACACGTACTCGTCGGGGCTGCGCGCGCCCGCGCTCATCGCGTTCGTCAAGGACGGCCTGATCTACCTGGTCATCGCGGTGGCGATCATCTACATCCCGATCAAGCTCGGTGGCTTCGACGACATCTTCGCCAAGGCCGGCGAGGCGTTCTCGGCGAAGAACGAGGCCGCGGGCAAGCCCGTCGCCGGACTGGTGCCCGGGGAGATGGGCCAGTGGGGCTACGCCACCCTGGCGCTGGGCTCGGCGCTGGCGCTCTTCATGTACCCGCACTCGATCACGGCGACGCTCTCCAGCCGCAGCCGTGAGGTGATCCGGCGCAACACCACCATCCTGCCGCTGTACTCGCTGATGCTGGGTCTGCTGGCGCTGCTCGGTTTCATGGCGATCGCCGCCGGGATCAAGGTGGACAACGGCCAGCTCGCGATTCCGCAGCTCTTCGAGAACATGTTCCCGGACTGGTTCGCGGGCGTGGCGTTCGCCGCGATCGGGATCGGCGCGCTGGTCCCGGCCGCGATCATGTCGATCGCCGCGGCGAACCTCTTCACCCGCAACATCTACAAGGACTTCCTCAAGCCGGACGCGACGCCCGAGCAGGAGACCAAGATCTCCAAGCTGGTCTCGCTCCTGGTCAAGGTGGGTGCGCTCGTCTTCGTCCTCACCATGGACAAGACGGTGGCGATCAACTTCCAGCTGCTCGGCGGGATCTGGATCCTCCAGACCATGCCGGCCCTGGTGGGCGGCCTGTTCACCCGCTGGTTCCACCGCTGGGCCCTGATCGCCGGCTGGGCGGTCGGCATGATCTACGGCACGGCGGCCGCGTACGGGGTCGCCAGCCCGACGCAGAAGCACTTCGGCGGTTCCTCGAAGGAGATACCCGGCATCGGCGAGATCGGCTACATCGGTCTCACCGCGTTCGTGCTGAACGTCGTCGTGGTGGTCGTGCTGACCTTCGTGCTCAACGCGATGAAGGCCCCGGCCGGTGTGGACGAGACCTCGCCGTCCGACTACACGGCGGACATCGGCGACCCCGGCGTCAAGGCGGAGCTCCCGCCGGCCACGGCGGGCGCCCCCGGCGGTCACTGACCCCGGCCCCGAGGCGGCCCCGGCGGGAGCGAGTTCCCGCCGGGGCCGCCTCATGTGCGGCCCGCCCCGCGAACCCGGGCGCAGATCCGCCATGACGCGCGAGACTGCTCCCATGGACGTGTCGATCGGGCCGGTCGGGCCCTCTCAGTACGAGGAGCTGGGCGAGATCACGGCCCAGGCCTATCTCGGCGACGCACTTCTGGACTTCGGTGACGAGGACCCCTACCTGGAGCAGCTCCGGGCGATCGGCCGGCGGGCCGCCGAGGCCGAGGTGCTCGTCGCGTCCGATGCCCGCGGGCGGCTGCTGGGAGGCGTCACCTACGTCCCGCCCGGCAGCCCGTGGGCGGACATCGCCCGGCCCGGCGAGGCCGAGTTCCGGATGCTGGCCGTGGCCGCCCGGGCCCGCGGGCGGGGCACCGGCGAGGCGCTCGTACGGGCGTGCGTCGAACGGGCACGTACCGCCGGGCTGTCGAGGATCGTCCTGTCGACGCATCCGGCCATGCTCGGGGCCCATCGCCTCTACGGCCGCCTCGGTTTCGTACGGACTCCCGACCGGGACTGGAACCCGCTTCCGGGCCGCCCACTCCTCACGTACCGGCTCGATCTCTGATCGCACGACACAACATGTGGGGGCCGCTCCAACCGGCAGCCCCCACATGTATGCTCGACCTCGCTGTCGTCGCAGGGGAATCCGGTGTGAGTCCGGAACTGTCCCGCAACGGTGTGACCGGTGTGCCTGCGCACACCCGTGAAGTCCGAGGACCTGTCGACAGCGCGCCCGGCTCGACCGAACCGGGCGCCGAGACGTCCGGGCCTCGCGGAAGGCCGGTGGACGCCGCGCGCCGCGCTGCCCTCCGGGCCTCGCCGTGCCCGGCTGCCCCGCTCCCGCAGGCCCCGAGCCGAGCGAGGGAAAGCCCCAGTGACCATCGCGCCAGCCGATCCGGTTTCAGCAGCGGAATCCGAAGGCCTCACGACCGACGCGCCCGGGACCGCTCTCCTGCGGACCCTGACCGCCCTCACCGCCGACCTGCCCGACACCGACCCCGGACGGGTCGCCGCCGCCGCGCTGCGCGGCCGGAGCGCCCGGGCGGACGAGGCGGAGCTGCGCGGGCTGGCGACCGAGGCCGCCGCCGGTCTGATCTCGGAGGACCCTGCCTACTCCCGGCTGGCGGCACGGCTCCTGACCCTGGCCATCACGGACGAGGCGGCCGGCCAGGGCGCGGACTCCTTCTCGGCCTCGGTCGCCGTCGGCCACCGTGAGGGCCTGATCGCGGACCGCACGGCCGGGTTCGTCTCGCTGCACGCCGACGCCCTCGACGCCCTCGTGGACGGGGCGCTCGCCGACGGCGCCGACGACCGCTTCGGCTACTTCGGGCTGCGGACGCTGTACAGCCGGTACCTGCTGCGCCACCCGATCACCCGGGAGGTCGTCGAGACCCCGCAGCACTTCATGCTGCGGGTGGCCGCCGGGCTCGCCGAGGACGACTCCGAGCGCGCCCTGGGCGAGGTGGCCGCGCTGTACGGCCTGATGAACCGGCTCGACTACCTGCCCTCCTCCCCCACGCTCTTCAACTCCGGCACCCGCCACCCGCAGATGTCGTCCTGCTATCTCCTGGACTCGCCCAAGGACGAGCTGGACTCCATCTACGACCGCTACCACCAGGTGGCACGGCTCTCCAAGCACGCGGGCGGCATCGGCCTGTCGTACTCCCGCATCCGGGCACGGGGTTCGCTGATCCGGGGCACCAACGGGCACTCCAACGGGATCGTCCCGTTCCTGAAGACGCTGGACGCCTCGGTGGCGGCGGTGAACCAGGGCGGTCGCCGCAAGGGCGCCGCGGCGGTCTACCTGGAGACCTGGCACGCGGACATCGAGGAGTTCCTGGAGCTCCGCGACAACACGGGTGAGGATCAGCGCCGTACGCACAACCTGAACCTGGCGCACTGGATCCCGGACGAGTTCATGCGCCGGGTCGACGCGGACGGGACGTGGTCGCTGTTCTCCCCGGCCGACGTCCCCGAGCTGGTCGACCTGTGGGGCGAGGAGTTCGACGCGGCCTACCGCGCCGCGGAGGCGAAGGGCCTGGCCCGCAGGACTCTGCCGGCGCGCGAGCTGTACGGCCGGATGATGCGGACCCTCGCGCAGACCGGCCAGGGCTGGATGACGTTCAAGGACGCCTCCAACCGGACCGCGAACCAGACGGCCGAGCCCGGCCGGGTCGTGCACTCCTCGAACCTGTGCACCGAGATCCTCGAGGTCACCGACGACGGCGAGACCGCGGTCTGCAACCTGGGTTCGGTCAACCTGGGCGCCTTCGTCGCCGACGGCTCCGTCGACTGGGAGCGGCTGGACGCCACCGTCCGCACCGCGGTGACCTTCCTCGACCGGGTCGTGGACATCAACTTCTACCCGACCGAGCAGGCGGGCCGCTCCAACGCCCGCTGGAGGCCGGTGGGTCTGGGCGCGATGGGGCTCCAGGACGTCTTCTTCCAGCTGCGGCTGCCCTTCGACTCCCCGGAGGCCCGGGCGCTCTCCACGAAGATCTCCGAGCGGATCATGCTCGCCGCCTACGAGGCGTCCTGCGACCTCGCCGAGAGGTCCGGCCCGCTGCCCGCCTGGTCGGAGACGCGGGCCGCCCGCGGTGTGCTGCACCCGGACCACTACGCCACCGAGCTGAACTGGCCGGAGCGCTGGGAGGCCCTGCGCGCCCGGGTCGCCAGGACCGGTATGCGCAACTCCCTGCTGCTCGCCATCGCGCCGACCGCCACGATCGCCTCGATCGCCGGTGTGTACGAGTGCATCGAGCCGCAGGTCTCCAACCTGTTCAAGCGCGAGACGCTCAGCGGGGAGTTCCTCCAGGTCAACGCCTACCTGGTGGACGAGCTGAAGAGGCTCGGCGTGTGGGACGCCCGTACCCGTGAGGCGCTGCGCGAGGCCAGTGGTTCCGTGCAGGGCTTCGCCTGGATCCCCGAGGAGGTGCGGGCGCTGTACCGCACGGCGTGGGAGATCCCCCAGCGCGGCCTGATCGACATGGCGGCGGCCCGTACGCCGTTCCTCGACCAGAGCCAGTCGCTCAACCTGTTCATGGAGACGCCGACGATCGGCAAGCTCTCCTCGATGTACGCGTACGCCTGGAAGCAGGGGCTGAAGACGACGTACTACCTGCGCTCCCGCCCGGCCACCCGGATCGCCCGCGCGGCGTCCGGTCAGGCGGCGGTCGCCCCCGTCCCCGTACAGCAGGCGTCCGCCCCCGACGCGGAGGCGATCGCCTGCTCCCTCGAAAACCCCGAGTCCTGCGAGGCCTGCCAGTGATGAGCACCACGAACGAAGAGAAGAACCTGCTCGACCCGGGCTTCGAGCTGACCCTGCGGCCCATGCGCTACCCGGACTTCTACGAGCGCTACCGGGACGCGATCAAGAACACGTGGACGGTGGAGGAGGTGGACCTCCACTCGGACGTGGCCGACCTCGCGAAGCTGTCGCCGGGTGAGCAGCACATGATCGGCCGGCTGGTGGCGTTCTTCGCGACCGGTGACTCGATCGTCTCGAACAACCTGGTGCTCACGCTGTACAAGCACATCAACTCCCCCGAGGCGCGGCTCTACCTGTCCCGGCAGCTGTTCGAGGAGGCCGTGCACGTCCAGTTCTACCTGACGCTGCTGGACACCTATCTGCCCGACCCGGACGACCGGGCGGCGGCGTTCGACGCAGTCGAGGAAATCCCCTCGATCCGTGAGAAGGCGCAGTTCTGCTTCAGGTGGATGGACTCGGTCGAGAAGATCGAGCGGCTGGAGACGAAGGCGGACCGCCGCCGCTTCCTGCTGAACCTGATCTGCTTCGCGGCGTGCATCGAGGGGCTGTTCTTCTACGGGGCGTTCGCCTACGTCTACTGGTTCCGCTCGCGGGGTCTGCTGCACGGTCTCGCCACGGGCACCAACTGGGTGTTCCGTGACGAGACGATGCACATGAACTTCGCCTTCGAGGTGGTCGACACCGTCCGCAAGGAGGAGCCCGATCTCTTCGATGACGCGCTCCGGCAGCAGGTCACCGACATGCTGAAGGAGGCCGTCGAGGCGGAGCTGCAGTTCGGCCGCGACCTGTGCGGCGAGGGCCTGCCCGGCATGAACACCGAGTCGATGCGCGAGTACCTGGAGTGTGTCGCGGACCAGCGGCTCACCCGGCTCGGCTTCCCGCCCCTCTACGGTTCGCAGAACCCGTTCTCCTTCATGGAGTTGCAGGGTGTCCAGGAGCTGACGAACTTCTTCGAGCGCCGCCCCTCCGCCTACCAGGTGGCCGTGGAGGGGACCGTCGGCTTCGACGACGACTTCTAGGTCCTCTCGTTCGGACCACGCCGGGCTCGCGTGCCCTGGTGCCGCACCCTGATCCGGCCCGGTCCGGACGAAGGACCTTCAGGGCTGTCCCGCAGTTCCCGGCGGGACGGCCCTCAGGTCCTCGCCCAGCTTCTCAGCGGGGGACGCCGCGTGGCCGTGACAGGCCGCGCGGCGCCGGCCGTCGCCGGGGGCTCCGCCTCCCGCTGTCGTCTGGCCTGGCGGAGCTCGCGGGAGATCCGGCGCTCCCGCGCGAGCCCGACGAGCGCGGGCAGCGTGACGAAGGCGAAAAGTGCCGCTATGGACAGGTAGCTCAGGAATGTGTTCATGGCTCCACTGTCGCCCGGCCGACGCCCTCACGGCAGTGGCAGGACTGTCATGCACCATCGAATTACTGCCATACTGCCGCCATGCTGAAGAATGTCGCCGTCCTGCTGGTCGATGAGGTCAACCCTTTCGAACTCGGCGTGCTGTGCGAGGTGTTCGGCCTCGACCGCTCCGAGGAGGGCCTGCCCGTACAGGACTTCGCGGTCGTCTCGGCCGGAGGGTCCACCCTCGGGACGCATGCGGGTTTCACCATCAGCACCCCGCACGGGCTGGAGCGCCTGGAGGAGGCGGATCTCGTCGCGGTGCCCGCGGGGAGGGGATTCACCGAGCGGGAGTTCCCGGAGGAGGCGCTCGAGTCCCTGCGCAGGGCCGTGGCACGCGGAGCGCGGGTGATGAGCGTCTGCTCCGGCGCCTTCCTCCTCGGCGCCGCCGGCCTTCTGGACGGCCGCCGCTGCACCACCCACTGGCGCTACGCGGAGCAGCTCGCCCGGCGCTTCCCCGGGGCGCGCGTGGAGCCGGACGTGCTCTACGTGGACGACGGGGCGGTCGTCACCTCCGCCGGCACTGCGTCCGGGATCGACGCGGCGCTGCACCTGGTCCGCCAGGCCCACGGCCCCGCCGTCGCGAACGCGATCGCTCGCCGCATGGTGGTCCCGCCGCACCGCGACGGCGGCCAGGCGCAGTACATCGAGCGCCCGCTGCCCAGGAACCGCTGCGACACGGTCGGCGAGACGCTGGCGTGGATGGAGGGCCACCTCGACCAGGAGATGAGCGTCGAGCAGCTGGCGGCGCAGACCCACATGTCGCCCAGGACCTTCGCCCGCCGTTTCCAGCAGGAGACCGGGACCACGCCCTACCGCTGGCTGCTGCGGCAGCGGGTGCTGCTGGCGCAGCACCTGCTGGAGACCTCCGACGCGACCATGGACACGATCGCGGGGAGGACGGGGTTCGGGAACGCGGCGGCGCTGCGCCACCAGTTCGTACGCGTACTGGGCACGACGCCGAACACCTACCGGCGGGCGTTCCGCGGGCCGGAGGGCCTGACCGAGGCGGCCTGACCGTCCGGCCCACGGAAGCCGGTGTCAGATACCGCAGTTGGCGGCCGACCAGAAGTGGCTCGGCCCCTGGTTCACGTGGATGTGGTCGCTGTGGCCCGCGTAGCCCGGGCCGAGGATCCCGTTGAAGCCGTGGTTGCGGGCCTGCTTGGCGATGGTGCACAGCGAGTGCGGCCCGGAGCCGAGGTCGACGGCGTCGCCGTACATGTGACGGCTGTTGGACGCCCCGCCGACCGCGGAGTTGCACGAGGTGGACCGGAAGCCGCTGGTGACCCGGATGGGCTGGTCACCGAGCGCGTGGCGCAGCGCCTCCAGCTTCCACATGCTGCTCAGCGCGTTCGCCTTCGCGGTACCGGCCGCGACTTTTCCACCCGCCCAGGTGCTGTTGCACGTGTTGAGCTCGGGATAGGTGAAGTGGATCGGGGTGCAGTCGTTGTCCTGGAGCGCGTAGAGCTTCGCCTGGGTGTTCGGCCCGGCGACGCCGTCCGCGGCGAGTCCGTAGGCGGACTGGAAGCGGGTCACCGCCGCCTTGGTGGCCGGTCCGAAGGAGCCGTCGATGGCGAGGACCGAGTTGTAACCGGGGTAGCCGGCCACCCTGATCTGGAGCTGGGTGACGTCGTTGCCCGACATCCCCTCCTTCAGCGTCCGGGTCCAGGTGTAACAGCCGTCGGCGTGCGCGGTGCCGGCGGTGGCCAGTCCACCACCCACGCACACAGCCATGATCATGACAAATCCGAGTAGCGCACGCGAGACACGTCGGAGCATGAGTTCTCCCTGTTGTGGGGGTGAGCTGCCGGGAGTGAGCCTGTCGGAAGGTGTCTACCCGCGTCAACTACCCCTGGGAAAACGCTTGTTGAACCGGCCGGCCCTCACACGGCACCGGAACGCGGCAGGGCCCCACCGGTGTGCAGGGGCCTGCCGCGTTCCGTCGTGGACTCAGTCGTTCGCGACGACCGGGTAGCGGGGAGTGCCCTCCGCCATCTGCTTCAGCGCGTCCTTGCGGTCCCGCTTGGAGAGCCGGTCGATGTACAGGTAGCCGTTCAGGTGATCCGTCTCGTGCTGGAGGCAGCGGGCGAAATAGCCCGTGCCCCGCACCCGCACCGCGTTGCCCCGGGCGTCCTGACCGCGCACGACCGCGTAGTCGGGGCGGGCGAGCGAGGCGTAGGCCGTGGGCACGGAGAGGCAGCCCTCGTTGGAGTCGTCGAGGTTGCGCTGCTCCGGGGCCAGCTCCTCGACCACCGGGTTGCAGATGGCTCCGACGTGCCGGACACCGTCGTCGTCCGGGCAGTCGTACACGAAGACCTTCAGGTCCACACCGATCTGGTTGGCGGCCAGCCCCACGCCCTCGGCGGTCCGCTGGCTGGCGAACATGTCGTCGATCAGCTGGGCGAGCTCGTCACCGAACTCGGTGACCGGCTTGCACTCCCGGTGCAGGACCGGGTTGCCGACCACCGTGATCGGGCGGGAGGTGCCGCGCTCGCGGTGCGCCGTCTCGCGCGCCTCGCAGTCCTCGGTGTCCACGAGGAACCCCTCGTCGTCCACACCGGCCTGCTGGTCCGTCTCCTGCTGCGACATGTCCGCCGTACGCCTTCCTGCAACCTGAACCCGTGAGTGCGCACCCGCTTCGGTGCCCGTACAGCCTACGGGCACCGGTCAGCAGACTTCTTCCAGATCCCGCCACTCACGGCTGTCCGGACTGTCCGCCACCCAGCCGTCCAGCAGCCCTCGCACCAGCCCGGCGGGAGCGGCTATCCCGCACTCGCGCTCAGGTACCCACAGGTCACCCGCGGTGCGGTGGCCGAGAGGGCCCGGGTGGCCCGGCTCGCTGTGGTCGTGCGGGTCCAGGTGCTCGCCGTCGCCCTCGTCGCTCTCCATCCGGCTCTCCGAGCAGGCCCGGCACAGCAGCCGCACCGAGGACGACCAGTCCTCGGCGGCGAAGCCCGCGTCGGAGGCCAGCTGCTCCAGCGCGTCCCGGTCGGCCTCGGTGGCCGCCTCCAGGAGCACGACCCAGGTGGGGACGGGTGAGGGTGCCCACAGCTCGATCTCGTCGAAGACCGGGTAGGACGGCCCGGCCGCCGTGACCCGCTCGCCGTTCGGCACCCCGTCGTGCAGGACGACCTCGCCCCAGCGCCGGCCCGAGGACGGCAGCGGGATCGACAGCACCTCCATGCGCGCCGGATCCAGCCTGCGACCCCACACGACCTCGGCCTCGCCCTCCGGCGAGAGCCGCACGGCGGCCGTGCCCAGCTGCATGCCCGTCGGCTCGCTGTTGGCCGCCGCGTTGTACTGCCCGGCGCCCGGCACCTTCAGCCCGTACGCCTGCCACGCCCGGCGGGCCAGCGGCCAGTCCTGGAGCGCGGTGGCCGCGATCCCGACGTTCCACCAGTCCGGGGCGCCGGACTCCCGGTCCAGCAGCGCCACGGCGCGCAGACCCGCCGCCCTGGCCTGCTCCCAGTCGTGCCGGAACTTGTGCAGCAGCGCCAGATTGAACCAGGACTCGGAGAGCCAGGGCTCCAGATCCGCCGCGCGTGTCAGCAGTGCCCCCGCGTCCTCGTACCGGCCGTCGCCGATCAGCGTGAACGCGCGGTCCGTGGCCTGCCGCCAAGAGGCGGACGGCCGATGCCGTACCTTCCCGAAGATCCTCACGATTCCCGCCTGTCCCGACTGGACACCCTCGTTTGCCGCTCTTCTTCGCATCCAACCATGCCGGGCCGGACGCTCGCTCATTACCGGTGGGTTACCCGGCCCCCGCCGGTGCCGGGCCGCCCCGCGCCAGCACCCTGGCCAGCGCCTCGACCACCTGCGGCTGGTACATGTGCCCGGTGCCGAGCCTCAGCTGCTCCAGCGCCCGCAGGGACCCCTTGACGCCTTCCCCGCACAGGTCGTCGTACGCGTTGACCGCACGGACGATCCTGGCGAGGTTCTGTTGTTCCCGGTACGGATCGGCCTGCTGCTCCACGACCAGGGCCACCGCGGGATCCACCCCGGTCTGACGGACCACGGCTCCCCCTAGGAGGGCGATACGGCGCTGTTCGGCCGCCGGGAGGAGGGCCGTCGCCCCGTCGGCCACCGGGTCGACGAGCGAGAGCTGGCCGATGTCGTGCATCAGCGCCGCGTACTCCAGCACGGTCAGTTCGGGTCCGGCCAGGCCCATCTCCCTGCCGACGGCCGCGGAGAGATCGGCCACCCGGCGGGCGTGGCCGTGCGGGGTGTAGCCGGCGATCTCGGTGGAGCGGGCCAGCGACGCGATGGTCTGCCGGTAGGTGGTCGTCACCGCCGCGTACCGGCGGAAGGACACCTGGGTGAGCAGCAGCGGCACGCAGAGGACGGGCAGCGCCCACAGCCCCGCCACGGCCACTCCGAGGGCCATCACCGCGCCTGTCGCGCAGACGGCCGGGCCGATGCCGCCCAGCGCCCGGATCTCGTCCCGCAGCTGCGGCCCGAACGGCCTGGACGTCCCGGCCGCGAGGGCGGTGAGCACGGCGTCGCAGAGGGCGGTGAGCAGCAGCAGGAGGAGAAGGAAGAGCGCGAAGTACGGCCCTTCGCCGAACCAGAGCTCCGACCTGCCGGAGTGGTGGAGCGGCTGGAAGCACAGGGCCGCGAACGCCACGACGAGGACCCGGCGGGCCGCACGGTCGGGCCCGGGCCCGTTCCCGCGCGCCATGTGGGGAACGGAGGCCAGCAGCTGTGCGGCGACGGTGACGGTCACCACCTGGAGGACGCCGTGCGCGGTCTCCTCCCCGGCGGTGCGCCCGAGGAGCGCGTAGGCGAGCGCACCGGCCGCCCCCAGCGGGGCGGGCTCGCGCTCACCCGGCAGCGCGCCCCGGCGGGCGAGCTCGCCGACGGCGACCAGGGCGCCGAAGGCCAGGGCGTTCCCGGGCTCGGCGACACCGTTCCACAGGGTGTGCCCCAGCGCGGACACGGCGAGGAGCAGCGCGGCGCCCCGGACGGCGCAGGCGGGGCGGGACGGGTGGCGCGGGGTCACCGGGGCGGCCCGGGACGGCGTTCGGACGACCCGCTCTCCGGGGTCCGCGCCCCCGGTCTGGGCCGTGGCAGCCCCGCCGGTTCCTCGTCCGAGGTGACCGTGTTGGCAGCGGCGGACCAGCCGTGGCGGTCGAGGGCGCGAGCCAGGGCGTGCACCATGCGCGGGTCGAACTGGCTTCCGGCGCAGCGCCTCAGTTCGTCCACGGCCACGGGTACGGGCCGGGCGCGGCGGTAGGAACGCGTCGACGTCATGGCGTCGAACGCGTCGGCGACCGCGACCACCCTGGCGAACTCGGGGATCGTGTCACCGGCGAGGCCGTACGGGTAGCCGCTGCCGTCCAGCCGCTCGTGGTGGTGCAGGATCGCGGCGCGGGCCTCGTCCAGGAATCCGATGCCCCGGACGATCTCGTGGCCGTACTCCGGGTGGAGTTCGATCACCCGGCGCTCCTCGGGCGTCAGCGGCCCGTCCTTGCGCAGGACCCTGGTCGGGACGCCCAGCTTGCCGACGTCGTGCAGGATGCCGGCGAACCGGAGTGCCTCCATCCGGCTTTCCTCCATGCCGAGTTCGCGGCCGATCAGCTCGGAGGCGTGCCCCACTCGCTCGCTGTGCCCGCGGGTGTAGCCGTCCTTGATGTCCACCGCCTGGACCAGCGCCCGGATGGTGGCGCGATGGGCCAGGTGCTGGCGGTGGTACAGCGCGAACACCCAGCAGGAGATGTACATGGGCAGCAGGACGAACAGCGCGGACGGCGGGCCGTAGGAGCTCCGCCACAGGACGGCCATCATGAGCCCCGCGAGCGCGTGCACCAGGTACGGTCCGGCCGAGCGGGCCGCCAGGCCGTGCCAGGCGTGCCGTGGGGCCACCCGCTCGGCCGTAACGAGGATGCTCCCGTCCAGCGCGGCCAGCACGAGACCGAGGGCGAGCGCCGTCCCGCAGACCGGGAGCAGGGCGTAGGGCAGGTCGGGGGCTCCCCCGCCGGCGGACCCGCCGAGCGTGGCGGGCCCGCCGAGGAGCGAGTACGTCCAGGAGGCCGCCCCCACGGCCAGGGCGAGCCGGCCCGCCCGCCAGAGGCGGCGGGCGGCCACCGGAGGCCGGTCCACGGGTCCGGCCAGAGCGCCGGGCACGGCGACGAGGACGGCGGCGGAAGGCGGCAGCAGGAAGGCCGCGGCGAGCAGCAGGGGGAAGAACGACCCGGCGCCCACCGGCACGGCGCGGGAGAGGACCCGGACCCGGCCGGGCAGCTCACAGGCGAGATGGAGGGCGGCCAGGAGGCCGAGCGTGCCCCAGGGCGTCCCGGCCCCGGGATCGAACGCCGGAAGCGCACAGAGCCCGGCGCAGCCCGCGACACAGACGATGTGGGCGCGCGCCGCCCACGGTGTTCGCCTCACCCGCACCGCCGCCCCCAGCCCTGGTCAATGGAGGCGCCAGGCTAGCGAGTTGGGTGATCGGGAGGGCGCGAACGGACTCGATTAGCACATTCGGGTGACGACACCGGGTTCGGCGTCGGGCTCAGGTGCCGGCGGCGGGTGGCCGCACCGGAATCAGGGGCCGTCGAAGCCCCCGGCGCCGGGGCCCCTACCGGGATCGCGCCGGCACCGGGGCGAACGTCGTCACTCCGCGACGGCCGGGCGGTCCGCTCCGCCCATGGCGACGTCCTGCTCGGGGACGGCCTGACCGGAACGGATCAGGTCGATCCGCCCCATCACCTTGGAGCGCAGGTCGGCCGGCACGTCGTCCTGTCCGCAGCAGCGCTTGACCAGCTTCTTCACGGCCTGCTCCAGGCCGTACTTCTCCAGGCACGGGGAGCACTCCTCGAAATGCACCTCGAACTTGGTGCAGTCGCCCTCGGGCATCTCATGGTCGAGAAACTCGTAGAGATGGTCGAGAACCTCTGAGCAGTCCGTCTCGTGCGGCTCTCCGCAGCTCATGAGGCCGAGCCTTTCCTGTCGTCCGACTCACCGGCTCCGGCCGGGACGAGCCCGCGCTCACGCGCGTAGTCCTCCAGCATGCCGCGCAGCTGACGGCGCCCACGGTGCAGCCGGGACATCACCGTACCGATGGGTGTCCCCATGATGTCCGCGATCTCCTTGTACGCAAAGCCCTCTACGTCGGCGAGATACACGGCGATGCGGAACTCTTCGGGGATCGACTGCAGCGCGGACTTCACGTCGGAGTCGGGGAGGTGGTCGAGCGCCTGGGACTCCGCCGAACGCAGACCGGTCGACATGTGCGACTCCGCACGCGCCAGCTGCCAGTCCTCGATCTCCTCGGCGGCGCTCCGCTGGGGTTCGCGCTGCTTCTTGCGGTACGAGTTGATGAAGGTGTTGGTGAGGATGCGGTACATCCACGCCTTGAGGTTGGTTCCCTCACGGAACTGGTGGAAGGACCCGTACGCCTTCGCGTAGGTCTCCTGGACCAGGTCCTCGGCGTCCGCGGGGTTGCGTGTCATGCGCAGCGCGGCCGAGTACATCTGGTCCAGATATCCGAGGGCGTCCCGCTCGAAGCGCGCGTTGCGCTCGGCGGTCGTCTCCTGCGCACGGCCGTCGTCGGTCCCTGTGTCGGTCCCAGTGACCGGACCCACCTCCTCCAACGATGTGGCGGAACCGAGACCGGACCCGCTCGCATCGGAGAATAGTCGACCTTGCTCACGCGCGGGCTGTCGTTCCGGCCCGCCCGGGGCGCGCGCCGGAGTACCCGTTGCCGCGTGCAGGACCGTCCACTCGAGATCTGTGGCGTTCGAGCGGCTCGGGCAGATGGTCGAACCCATGCGACGGACTCCCTCTCCACGTACGACGTTGCTGTACCGACACCAGCCACAACAGCCGTCCCCCACGGCGCATTCCCGGGGCGTGCGGAGCTTCGGCGGCGTACTTCCGGGGCGCTCGCCCGCCGTGGGGCGTCAGGAGATCCCGTCCAGCCACCCGGCCACCGCGCCGGTCAGGGTGTCCAGCGCCTGATCCTGGGTCAGCGGGGCCTTCTTCGGTACGGCGAACCCGTGATCGGCGTACGGCACCTCGGTGAGCCCGTGCTCACCCGCGGGGAACTCCTCGGGGCGTCCGAACGGGTCCCGGCCGCCCTGCACCACGAGGGTGGGGACGCCCGCGCCGAGCAGCTCGTCCGCACGGGACTTCTCCGGCTTGCCCGGCGGGTGGAGCGGGAAGCTCAGGGCGAGCACGGCGGCGGCCCCCAGCTCCGGCGCCGTACGGCAGGCCACCCGGGCCCCCGCACTGCGGCCCCCGGAGACGACGGGCAGACCGGGTGCGGCCAGCGCGGGCCACAGGCCGCGCCAGCCGGTGTCGAGGGTCCTGGGCGCGGGCGCGAGCTTCTTCCCGGCCACCCGCCAGGGCTGCTCCACCAGGGCCACGGTCACCCGTGCGGCCGGGAGCACGGCGGCCAGCGCCCGGAGGTCCCGGGCCTCGATGCCGCCGCCCGCGCCGTGCCCGACGGCGAGCACGAGGCGTGCGCGCTCCGCGGGGTACCAGGTGATCCTGGCCTCCCCCGCGTCCGTGGTGACGTCCTCGGTCCGCTTCTCTGTTCCTGTGGTCCGGCTCACGGTGCCCATCCTGCCCGGCTCAGAAGAGCGTTCCGGCCTCCGGCGCGGCGAGCTCCTCCAGGAGTTCCGGACCGTTGTTGCGGACGTTGCTCACCGCGGTGGCGACCGGGTAGGCGCGCATCAGCCCGGCCGGTGGCGGCTCCAGCAGCGCCTTGAGCTCCCCGGGGTCGGTGCGCGAGGGGTCGAGCCAGTCGTCCCAGCGGTCGGGGGTCAGCATCAGCGGCATCCGGGGGTGGATGTCGGAGAGGGAGGAGGGTCCCTCCGCGGGCGCCACGGCGAGCGGGGTGGTCTCGGCCTCGGTGGTGATCACCGAGCAGGTGACCCACCAGGCCTGCGGGTGGTCGTCGGGCAGGGTCCGGTCACGCCAGAACTCGTACAGCCCGGCCATGGCGAAGACCGAGCCGTCGGCGGGCGTCACGAAGTAGGGCTGCTTGCGCGGCCGCTTCTTCCTCCCTTGCTCCTCCAGCTGCCGCTCGTCGCTCCCGGTGACCCACTCGTAGTAGCCGTCGGCGGGCAGGATGCAGCGCCTGGAGACGAAGGGGCGCCGGAAAGACGGCTTCTCGTGGACCGTCTCGGCCCGCGCGTTGATCATTCGGGCGCCGCCCTCGGGCGTCTTCGCCCAGGACGGGACGAGTCCCCACTTCAGTGCGCGCAGCTGGCGAACCGGCCGCCGGTCGGCTGCGTCCTTCACAGGACGGTCCAGTACCGCGTAGACCTTCTTGGTCGGCGCCACGTTCCAGTCGGGCTCCAGGGTCTCGGTGGGTTCCCACTTCTCCACCCCGAAGAGCCCGGTGAGATCCTCCGGCCGCCGACTCGCTGCATACCGTCCGCACATAAGTGCCAGACTGCCACGACCCGCCACCCGAGTGGACGAGGATCCCCCGACGACCCCAAGGAGCCGCTCGCACCATGGACAGCACCGAACTCGGCGATCTGTGGGATCGCGTCTTCGGCACCCAGCCGGCTCCCGAGCAGTGGCTGGTCGTCGTCACGGCCGCGGCGGCGCTGGTCGCGGTGGTGCCCAGCCTCGTGTGGCACCTCTCGCGCAACGCGATCACCATCGCCCACGAGGGCGGCCACGGCCTGATCGCCCTGCTCACCGGTCGTCAGCTCTCCGGTATCCGTCTGCATTCGGACACCAGCGGTCTCACGGTGAGCCGGGGCAGACCCACCGGCGTCGGCATGATCCTCACCGCGGCGGCCGGCTACACGGCGCCTTCGCTGCTCGGCCTCGGCGGCGCCTGGCTGCTGACCAACGGCCGGATCACCCTGCTCCTGTGGCTGGCCACCGCGCTCCTCGCCGTGATGCTCGTGATGATCCGCAATCTGTACGGGGCGCTGACGGTCATCCTCACGGGTACGACCTTCCTGCTGGTGTCCTGGCTGACCTCTGCCGAGGTGCAGTCCGCCTTCGCCTACACGGTCGTCTGGTTCCTGCTGCTCGGCGGGGTCCGTCCGGTGTTCGAGCTCCAGTCGAAGCGCCGGTACGGCGGGGCGCCCGACTCGGACGCGGACCAGCTGGCGCGGCTGACGCACGCGCCCGCGGCGATCTGGCTCCTCCTCTTCCACGCGGTCTCGCTCTCTTCGCTCATCGGCGGTGGACGCTGGCTGCTCGGGCTGTGAGGGCGTGAGGGAGGTGCGTGACCGGGCGGAGGCGACGGCGCGGCGGGCGGGACGCCTGTACCACCCTGGTGTTACGTCCTGGTTTCGACACTTTTGTTCAGGATCTGGTTCCGTGCCGAGCCACTAAAGTGAGGGTCATGACCGAAAGTTCCGTGCACCCTGCCCTCTGGCCCGCCCCGCTCGCGACCGGGGCCGTCGACGCGACCGTCACCGTGCCCGGATCGAAGTCGGTCACCAACCGCGCCCTCGTCCTCGCGTCCCTCTCCTCCGAGCCCGGCTGGCTGCGCCGACCGCTGCGCAGCCGGGACACCCTTCTGATGGCCCAGGCGCTCCGTGCGATGGGCGTCGGTATCGAGGAGTGCGTGGGCCCGGACGGCTCCGGCGAGGCCTGGCGGGTCATTCCGGCCGGCCTGCACGGTCCGGCCCGTGTGGACGTGGGCAACGCCGGGACGGTGATGCGGTTCCTGCCTCCCGTGGCCTGCCTCGCGGACGGCCCCGTCCACTTCGACGGTGACCCGCGGTCCTACGAGCGGCCGCTGCACGGCGTCATCGGCGCCCTGAAGGCCCTCGGCGCCCGGATCGACGACGACGGCCGGGGGACGCTCCCGCTGACCGTGCACGGAGCGGGCGCACTGGTGGGCGGACCGGTCTCCATCGACGCCTCCTCGTCCTCACAGTTCGTCTCCGCGCTGCTGCTGTCGGCGCCCCGGTTCAACCAGGGCGTGGAGGTGCGCCACACCGGCTCGGCACTGCCGTCGATGCCGCACATCCGGATGACGGTCGACATGCTGCGCTCGGTCGGCGCCCAGGTCGACGAGCCGGAGTCCGGCGGGGAGCCGGACGTCTGGCGGGTCTCCCCCTCGGCGCTGCTCGGGCGCGACCTCACCGTCGAGCCGGACCTCTCCAACGCCCAGCCGTTCCTGGCCGCGGCGCTGGTGACCGGCGGCCGGGTCACGGTGCCGGACTGGCCGTCGCGGACCACCCAGCCGGGTGACGCGCTCCGTGAGATCTTCACCGCGATGGGTGGCACGTGCGAGCTGACGGAGCGGGGCCTCACCTTCACCGGGTCCGGCCGCGTCCACGGCATCGACGTCGATCTGAGCGAGGTGGGTGAGCTGACACCCGGCATCGCGGCCCTCGCCGCGCTGGCCGACTCCCCCTCCACCCTCAGCGGCGTCGCACACCTCCGGCTGCACGAGACGGACCGGCTGGCCGCGCTCACCAAGGAGATCAACGGTCTCGGCGGTGACGTCACGGAGACCGCCGACGGCCTTCTGATCAGGCCCCGCCCGCTGCACGGCGGCGTCTTCCACACGTACGACGACCACCGGATGGCGACCGCCGGGGCGATCATCGGCCTCGCGGTGGCAGGGGTGGAGATCGAGAACGTCGGCACGACGGCCAAGACACTGCCCGACTTCCCGGAGATGTGGACCGGCATGCTCGGCGAGCCGTCCGGTGCCGTGGGGGTCTCGTCCGGAGCCCCCGGCACCGCGCCTGGCCGGCACGGGGCCTGAGAGCATGCGCCGTTACGGGAAGAACCCCGACGAGGACGACGTCCGCGTCCGCCCCAACCGCAAGGGCAACCGCCCTCGTACGCACATCCGGCCCAAGCACGAGGACGCCCAGGACGGGATGGTCCTCACGGTCGACCGCGGCCGGCTCACCTGCCTGGTGGACGACCGCGTGATCATGGCCATG
This sequence comes from Streptomyces sp. NPDC059166, assembly GCF_042755185.1. Taxonomy (NCBI): domain Bacteria; kingdom Bacillati; phylum Actinomycetota; class Actinomycetes; order Kitasatosporales; family Streptomycetaceae; genus Streptomyces; species Streptomyces sp. NPDC059166. Next base: position 54,244 of record NZ_JBHZCI010000019.1, read on the forward strand.
AAGGCACGCGAGCTGGGCCGCAAGGCGGCGGTGGTGGGTGACAGGGTCTCCCTGGTCGGCGACCTCTCGGGCGACAAGGACACACTGGCCCGCATCGTGAGGATCGGCGCGCGTACCTCGGTGCTGCGCCGCACGGCCGACGACGACGATCCGTTCGAGCGGGTGGTCGTCGCCAACGCCGACCAGCTCGCGATCGTGACCGCTCTGGCCGACCCCGAGCCCCGCCCGCGCATGATCGACCGCTGCCTGGTGGCGGCGTACGACGGCGGGCTCACCCCGCTCCTCGTGCTGACCAAGTCCGACCTGGCCTCGGCCGACAAGCTCCTGGAGGCGTACACCCCCCTGGGTGTCCCCTACGTCGTGACCAGTCGCGAGGAGCTGGAGAACGGCGACGCCGCCGACCGGGTGCGCGAACTGCTCGACGGCCGGGTGACCGCCTTCGTCGGCCATTCCGGCGTCGGCAAGACGACCCTGGTCAACGCCCTGGTGCCGAAGGACCGGCGACGGACCACCGGGGTGGTCAACGCCGTCACGGGGCGGGGCAGGCACACCACCACATCGGCGCTGGCGCTGCCGCTGCCCGGCGGCCGCGGCTGGGTCGTCGACACTCCGGGCGTGCGGTCGTTCGGGCTCCATCACGTCGACCCCTCCCGGGTCATCCACGCCTTCCCCGACCTGGAGCCGGGGACCGAGGACTGCCCGCGCGGCTGCACCCATGACGGGCAGGAGCCGGAGTGCGCCCTGGACGCCTGGGTGACGGAGGGACACGCGGATCCCGCGCGGCTCGACTCGTTGCGGAGGCTGCTCTCGACCCGGGAGAGGCGGGAGGGCGACTGACCCGGCGGCCGCCGGCGGTCCCCGCCGTGCCACGGGATTGCGGCCCGGCGTTCCGACGCGCGCACGTTTGCGGGCCGGAGCGGGCGGTAAGGGCATAATCGCGACGGACGGGTCGGAGCGTCACCTACATGGAAGGCACCTCACGATGGCGTGGTTGCTGGTCGTGGTCGCGGGACTGCTCGAGACCGGCTTCGCCGTGTGCCTCAAGCTCTCGCACGGCTTCACCCGTCTCTGGCCGACGGTCGCGTTCTGCGCCTTCGCCCTCGGGAGCTTCGGACTGCTCACCCTCTCGCTCAAGAAGCTCGACGTCGGCCCCGCCTACGCGGTGTGGACGGGCATCGGCGCCGCGGGGACGGCGATCTACGGGATGGTCTTCCTGGGCGATGTGGTGTCCACGCTCAAGCTGGTGTCGATCTCGCTGGTCATCATCGGGGTGATCGGTCTTCAGCTGTCGGGGTCCTCGGCCTGAGCGCCAGGACCGCGCCACCGTGCCGGGACCCGCGACTCGGAGCCGAGGCGCTCCGCGAGAGCGCCAGGGGCCGCCGGGCACCCGGGGCCCGGCAGCCGCTCGGGCCCGTGTAGCCCGGCCGGGTGGCTGTGGATACTGTGACGGCATGCCCGATTACCACGATGATCTGCGTCTGGCCCACGTACTGGCGGACGCCGCCGACGCCGCGACGATGGACAGGTTCAAGGCCCTGGACCTCGAGGTCGAGACGAAGCCGGACATGACACCGGTGAGTGAGGCCGACAAGCACGCGGAGGAACTGATCCGCGGCCACCTGCACCGGGCCCGCCCGCGCGACGCGATCCTCGGTGAGGAGTACGGGGTCGAGGGCACGGGCCCCAGGCGCTGGGTCATCGACCCCATCGACGGCACCAAGAACTACGTACGGGGCGTGCCCGTCTGGGCGACGCTGATCTCCCTGATGGAAGCGGGCGAGGACGGCTTCCAGCCCGTGGTGGGCGTGGTGTCCGCCCCCGCCCTCAGCCGTCGCTGGTGGGCGGCGAAGGGCGCGGGGGCCTTCTCCGGCCGGAGCCTGACCTCCGCGACCAGGCTGGGGGTGTCGAAGGTCGAGCGGATCCCCGACGCCTCGTTCGCCTTCTCCTCACTGACGGGCTGGGAGGAGCAGGGCCGGCTCGACGGCTTCATGGACCTGACGCGGGCCTGCTGGCGAACCCGGGGGTACGGGGACTTCTGGCCGTACATGATGGTCGCCGAGGGTTCGGTGGACATCTGCGCGGAACCGGAGCTCTCCCTCTGGGACATGGCGGCGAACGCGATCATCGTCCAGGAGGCGGGCGGGCGTTTCACCAGCCTTGACGGAGTCTCAGGACCGGGCGGGGGCAACGCGGCCGCGTCCAACGGCCTGCTCCACGACGAACTGCTGGGGTATCTCAACCAGCGCTACTGAGGGTCTGCGCAACCTCTTGTCGGCACGGTTCCAGGGTGTCACTCTGAGAGTCCCCCCACTTGTGAACTTGTGAATCGCCTCACGAGGTGGTTGCACCGGTCACCGAGCGAAGGAGGTGGCTCCTCTCATGCTTGTCCGCGACGCCATGAGCACCCTGGTCCTCACCATCGGCCCGGCACACACGCTCCGTCAGGCGGCCCGGCTCATGTCGGCCCGCCGCATCGGGGCGGCCGTCGTCCACGACCCCGACACCTGCGGTCTCGGCATCCTCACCGAACGCGACATCCTCGACGCCCTCGGCGCCGGCCTGGACCCCGACACCGAGACGGCGTCCACGCACACCACCACCGACGTCGTCTTCGCCTCTCCGGCCTGGACCCTCCAAGAGGCCGCCGAGGCCATGACACACGGCGGCTTCCGGCACCTGATCGTGCTGGACGGCGACGGGCCGGTGGGCATCGTCTCGGTGCGCGACATCATCAGGTGCTGGGCACCGGTCCGCAGAACCGCGGCGAGCCTGAACGCCTGAGCCCCCCGCCCGGGGCGGCGTACGCGGGCGGGCCGGCCGCCCCTGGGACTGCCGGCCCGCCGTCGGCGCCGGGCGTACGCGGGCGGCGGACGCACCGTCGGCCGCGCAGGGTCCGGACGGCGGCCTGCAGGCGCTGGCCGAGGTCCGCGTCGGCCTGCCGGAGGTCGCCGATCGCCCGCTCGGCGATCCCGTCGCGCGAGACCCCTGCGATGAATCCGGCGAGGTCGCCCACGAGCCGCGCCTTCTCGTCGTCCGCCATCAGCCGGTGGAGTCGGTGGGCCGTCCCGGCTGTTCGTACGCGCCCCGGTGGCGTGCGGGCAGAGCACTGGACATTGTCCAATTCGACTTGTGATCTAAAACCACACCCACTCGGGACTCGAGGGCTCCACTGTTAGGCTGGTGCGCATGAGTGACCTCCTGGAACGACTTCGTGGACGCGGCTGGCGCATGACGGCACAGCGGCGCGTGGTGGCCGAGGTGCTCGAAGGCGACCATGTGCACCTGACGGCCGACGAGGTCCACGCGAGGGCCGTGGAACGGCTCCCGGAGATCTCCCGCGCCACCGTGTACAACACGCTGGGTGAGATGGTCTCCCTCGGCGAGGTCATCGAGGTCTCCACCGACCGCCGGGCCAAGCGGTACGACCCCAACGCGCACCGGCCGCACCAGCACCTGGTGTGCGGCACCTGCGGGGCGATCCGGGACGTGCACCCGTCGGGGAACCCGCTGGCCGACCTGCCGGCCGAGGAACGCTTCGGCTTCACGGTCTCGGACGTCGAGGTCACCTACCGCGGTATCTGCCCGAACTGCGCGGCGACCGCCTGAGGCCCGCCTCACCGGGCCTGCGCGGGTCGCCGTCGCCGGCTGCGGCGTCACCGGGCCGACGCGGTCGCCGTAGCTCGGCACGAGTCGCCGTAGCTGCCTGCGGCCTCACCGCGCCCGCAGGGACCGGTGCCTCCTCACGGGGACGACCGCGGCTCCGGCACGGCTGGGGTGCGGTCGTCGGTCCACGCATCCTGGACACGACCACCCCGGACACGACTGAGGCCCGGATCCTCGAAAGGATCCGGGCCTCAGTCTTCAGTAGCGGGGACAGGATTTGAACCTGCGACCTCTGGGTTATGAGCCCAGCGAGCTACCGAGCTGCTCCACCCCGCGTCGTTGTGGTCACAACCTTACGGCACCGCTGCCGGACGGAGCAAATTCATTCGGCCGGCGCCCGGCGGCAGCCGCACGGTGACCAGCGCCAGACCGGGAGGGCCGGTGGCCACCGGCCCCACGCGAGCCGCACGGCGACCCACCAGGCGGAGCGCCCCGCCCGGCGCGCGCCCCGCTCCGTCAGGCCGCACGCCCCGCTCCGTCAGGCGGTGAGCTCCTGGCGCAGTGCTTCCATCAGCCGCGCGGCACGGTCGGCCACCTCGGCCGGTCCGAGCTCGACCGCGCGGCCGCACCAGTGCTGCCCCTCGGCGAGCTCTCCCCGCCGGGCGGCGAGCAGCGCCAGCCGCAGGGCGGCGCGGCCGTGGCCGTCGTTGGCGGCGCGGGTCCACCACAGGGCGGCCTCACGCTCGCTTCCCTCCCGGGCGAGCAGCAGGCCGAGGTTGAAGGCGCCGTTGCGGCTGCCGGACTCCGCGGCCTCGCGGTACCAGCGCGCGGCGTTCGCCATGTCACCGCGCGCGGCGGCGAGCATCCCGGCCCTGACCTGGGCACGGCGGTGCCCCTGCTCGGCCGCCCGCTCGTACCACTCCTCGCACTCGGTGCGCTCGGGCATCGGCTCCCCCAGCGCGGGCGGCCCCGGTGCCGGCTGACGCAGGTCGAGGACGCCGGCCAGCCGGAACGCCGCCTCGGCACTTCCTCCGCCGGCTGCGCACCTGAGGTGGCGCTCCGCCTCCTGCTCCTCACCGTCCCTCAGCAGGGCCATGCCGACCTGCAGCGCGGCATCGGTGTGCCCGGCGGCCGCCGCCCGCTGATACCAGCCCAGCGCGGTGCGGTCCTCGTCCCGGCCCGCGTGCAGGATGCCCAGGTTGAACGCGGCGTCGACACTGCCCGCCTCCGCCGCCTTGGAGAACCAGGGTTCGGCCCCGGTCGCGTCGCCCGCCTGGAGCAGCAGCACGGCCAGGGCGTTGGCCGCCTCCCGGTGCCCGGCGTAGGCGGCCCGGCGGTACCACTGCTCGGCCTGTGGGATCCGGTCCTGCGCCGCGCAGAGCAGGCCGAGGTTGTAGGCGCCGTTGACATCCCCCGCGTCCATGGCCGCGCGGTACCAGCGCTCCGCGGTCTGCTGCTCGCCCCTCGCGGCGTGCAGCGCCCCCAGAGCGTTGGCGGCGTTCCCGTCACCGTCCTGGGCGGCGCGCAGCCACCAGACCGCCGCGCTCTCCTCGTCCCCCGCGTCGCGAAGGAGGAAGCCGAGCGCGCACGCGGCGCGGGGCTCGCCGTCCTTGGCGGCGGTGAGGTACCAGCGACCGGCCTCCTTGAGCTCCCCGCGCTGTTCGAGGATGGCGCCGAGATGCAGGGCGGCCCGCCGGTGACCACGCGCGGCGGCCTGGCGGTACCACTGCTCCGCCTCACCCACCCGCCCCGAGTCGGGGCCCGCCACGGGGCTGTCCGGCTTGGGTGGCGTACGGGGCTCCGGGGCCCTGTACCCCTCGCCCACGGCGCGCCCGAGGCCGAAAGCCTCGTGGGCGTCCCCCACGGCATTGCGCTCGATCGCGCGCGCCAGACGGTACGAGGCCTCCCTGTGACCCTGCTCGGCGGCGGCCCGCAGCCAGCGCTCGACCCCCTCGTCGCCTCGGTGCTCCAGCAGATCGGCGAGCGCGTAGGCGCCCAGCGCGTGCCCCTGTTCGGCGGACTGGCGCAGCCAGTACTCGGCGCCGGGCTCGTCCCCGCGCTCACGGAAGTGACGCCCGAGTGCGTGCGCGGCGGCGGCGGATCCCGCGACGGCCGCGATGCGCCACCATCCGGCGGCCTCGTCCGCGTATCCCCTCTGGTGGAGCAGCACGCCCAGGTTGTTCGCCGCCGCCCGGTCGCCCTCGGCCGTGGCCGCACGGAGGTAGGTCTCCGCGCCGTCGAGGTCTCCCCGGCGCAGCAGCAGGGCGCCCAGCACGCTCATGGAGGCGGTGTCGCCGGCATCGGCGGCGCGCCGGTGCCGGGCCTCGGTCTCGTCGGCGTGATCCGGGGCGTCCGCGGCGCCGTCGGCCTCGGCGCCGTGGCCTGCCGTGCTCATCGCGGCGTCGCGGTCCGCGGCGGCGGTGGTGGTGGCGGTGGTGTCCTCGGTGAGGGCTGCGACGTCATCGGCGGAATCGGCGATCGCGGTCGGGGCAGCGGCGAATGCCCCATCCGCCACGTTTTCCGCCCTCCGGCCGCGTCGCTGCACAAACCGCCCTGTCTCCAACAGAGTTGCCCTGTCCCCCATAAATACCATCGTCCCACCACCTGCAACCCGCGTACACCTGGTATATCGCGGCCAGTGAGGTCACTTCAGCGTTTTGTCGACATGCCCACAGAGAGACAAGTGAAACACGGTTGGGTCCAACTCGTGCCCCGTGAACCGCACTTCACGCCGGGAACTTGAAAAACCGCGTCATCGCACGACGAAGGCCCGGATCCCATGAGGATCCGGGCCTTCGTCTTCCAGTAGCGGGGACAGGATTTGAACCTGCGACCTCTGGGTTATGAGCCCAGCGAGCTACCGAGCTGCTCCACCCCGCGTCGTTGTGTTCAAACCGTACCACGACGCGGGGTGGGCTCCTCTCAGCTGCCCTGGTCCTCGCCCTGGTCGGCGGCATCCGCGCCGCCGCCGCCCGCCTTGGGCTGGGCGGCGGCGGCCCGCTCGAGGGCGTCCTGGAGGTCGGCCTGGGCCTTGCCGTAGGCGGACCAGTCCTGCTCCTTCAGAGCCGCCTCGCCGGCCGTGTACGCCTTCTGGGCGTCCGCGATGGCCTTCTTGAGGGCGGCCTCTCCGGTGGGCGGCGGCTCCGTGGTGTCACCCGGTGGCTCCGTCGGTTCCGTCGGTTCCGTCGTGTCCGAGTCGACCCCGAAGACCGCGTTGAGCGCCTCCCCGAGGCTGTTCTCGAAGACGATCTCCGACCCGTACGAAGCAGCCACCTTGCGCAGCAGCGGATAGTTCTGCGTGCCACCGCGCGTGTAGACCGGTTCGATGTAGAGGAAACCGCCGTCCAGGGGCACGGTCAGCAGATTGCCGTACTCGATGTCCGAGTCGGTGCCCTTGAGGTTCCTCACGAACTCGGCGACGTCGTCGTTGCCGTTGAGCTCACTCTGGACCTGGCCGGGGCCCTTCACGTTGGCGGTGACTCTCAGCAGTCTTATCGTGCCGTAGTCCTTGCCGGCCGCGTCCGCGTCCACCGCCATGAAGGCACCGAGGTTGGGCCGCCCTCTCGGTGTGAACGTCGTGGTCAGCGAGAACTTCTGGGTGTCCTGCCCGGGCATTTTCATGCTCAGGTAGTACGGCGGAACGGCCCCGGGTTCCTTGTTGGTGGGGTCGTCCGGCACCTGCCAGGCATCACTGCCGCTGTAGAACTGCGCCGGGTTCGTGACGTGGTAGCGCGTGAGCAGCTCCCGCTGGACCTTGAAGAGGTCCTGCGGGTAACGCAGGTGCTCCATCAGCTCCTTCGGGATGTCGGAGCGGTCCTTGACGGTGCCCGGGAATGCCTTGCGCCACGTCTTGAGCACCGGGTCCTCGGTGTCCCACTCGTAGAGCTTCACGGTTCCGTCGTAGGCGTCGACCGTGGCCTTCACCGAGTTGCGGATGTAGTTGACCTGGTTCTGCTGGGCGACGACCGCACGCTGGTTGGTGGTCAGCGAGTCCGCCGTGGTGTCACCGAGCGTCGTGCGTGACGCGTACGGGTACCCGTTGGTCGTGGTGTAGGCGTCGACGACCCACTTGATGCGCTTGCCGACCACGGCCGGGTACGCGTCACCGTCGATGGTCAGCCACGGGGCGACCGCCTCGACGCGCTCCTTGGGCGTGCGGTTGTAGAGGATGCGCGAGCCGTCGCCGATGGCTCCGGAATAGAGTATCTGCGGCTCGCTCAGGGACACCGCGTAGGCGGCGCGGTTGAAGGCGTTGGAGAGACTGACCCCGCTCTTGCCCTTGTAGCTGGTCGTCTTCTCGCCGTCCTCCTCGTAGTCGAGCTCCTTCTGGGGCCCGCCGACGATGGAGTACTGTCCGGTCTTCTCCCCGTAGTAGATCCGCTGCTCGTACGAACCGAACTCGCCGGTGGTCGGCAGGCCTGACTCCGTGAAGTCCGGGGAGCCCGAAGGGTTGGTGCCCGTCGTGGTGCCGCGCGCGGCGATGGCGCCGTAGCCGTGGGTGTACGTGAAGTGGTCGTTGATCCAGTTCCGCTTGGGGAGCCCGGCGAGGTTGAGCTCCCGCAGACCGATGACGGTGTCCTGCTCCTTGCCGTCCTCGCCCTTGTAGCGGTCGACGTCCAGAGTCTTGGGGAACTGGTAGTAGTTCCTTCTCTGCTGGAGCTGCTGGAAGGCCGGGGAGACGACGTTCGGGTCCATCACCCGGTAGCTGGCGGCCTGGTCGGCGGCGGCGCGCAGCTTGGCGCCGTCCGAGGTGTCGGCCTTGCCCGAGTAGTCCTCCACCTTCGCGTCGTCGATGTCGTAGGCATCACGCGTCGCGTCGATGTTCTTCTGGATGAACGGTGCTTCCTTGGCCTGCTCGTTGGGCTGGACCTGGAACTTCTGCACGATCGCCGGGTAGAGGCCGCCGATCAGGATCGCCGAGAGCACCATCAGGCCGAAGCCGATCACCGGCAGCTGCCAGGTGCGCCGCCAGAGCGTCGCGAAGAAGAGCACCGCGCAGATCACGGCGATGCAGAACAGGATCGTCTTCGCGGGCAGGTAGGCGTTGGCGTCGACGTACCGAAGGCCCGTCCAGTTGTCGGTGGCCTTGAAGTCGCTGGACTTCACGGCCAGGCCGTACCGGTCGAGCCAGTACGCCACGGCCTTGAGTGCGACGAAGACGCCGAGGAGGACCGAGAGGTGGCCGGTGGCCGCGCCCGTCGCCCGGGCGCCGGGGCTGGTGACCCGCAGCCCGCCGTAGAGGTAGTGCGTCACCGCCGCGGCGATGAGCGACAGGACCACGGCGGCGAAGCCGAATCCGAGCAGGAAGCGGTACCACGGGAGGTCGAAGGCGTAGAAGGAGACATCCAGCTTGAACTGGGGGTCCTTCTGGCCGAAGGAGACTCCGTTGACGTACATGAGCCACGTGCGCCACTGGCCCGATGCGGAGGCTCCGGCGATCAGCCCGACCAGCGCGGTGACGGCGAGCAGCACCCACTTCTTGTAGGGGGCGACGCTCATCCGGTAGCGGTCCAGGTTCTGCTGCTCCAGCGACATCGCGCTGAGCGGCGGCCTGAGCCGGTGCGCGAGCCAGATGTTCACGCCGATGGCGAGGGCCATCAGCAGTCCGAAGACGAGGAACAGCCCGATCTTGGTCCACAGGGTGGTGGTGAAGACGGACGTGAAGGCGACCGACCTGTACCAGAGCCAGTCCGTCCAGAACCCGGCGAACATGACGAAGGCCATGGCGAGCACCGCCAGGACGCCCAATGTCATGAGCAGGGTACGGACGCGCCGGGACGGGCGGCCGACTCTGATCCGTGGCCCGGTCGGGCCTCCGCCGCGGTCCGGCATCTGGAAAGCCAAGGTGCGCACCTCGAAGTTCGCGTCGTGTTGAGCAGGCCCAGCGATCGTAGAGCCCACCTATGCAACTTACTGAGGCTTTACCTAGTTCCCGTTCCCGGGGCACAAGGAGGCAGGATGTTCTCCATGTCCAACGTCTCCCCCTCAGGCCCCCCGATGGCCGCGAGTCCCCTCACCGTCGCCGTTCTCGAGATCGACGCCTACGCCGCAGGTCTGGGCTGGGACCAGCCGGCCCGGTTGTTCGCCCTGGTCGACACCGCCGCTCTGCGTGCCCAGGAGCCGGGCCTCGCGGCCCAGCTCGGTATCGACGAAGCCTCGTCCCCGACCACGACCCTCACCCCCGTGGAGCAGGAGGAACTCCCGGCCGGCACCGCGCTGGACGAGTTCCTCGCCACGATCGCCTGGCCCGACGCCGTCACCGGCTGCGCGATGACCGTGGAGCGGATGATGCTGCCGCCGTCCGCGGAGGGCTCCGTGCCCGAGGGCCTGACCGACGCCCAGCTGACGAAGTGGGTGTCGGAGCACCCGGACCGCCAGGAGGTCCGGATGACCGTGGCGGTGCTGCGCGACGGCGCACGCGAATCCGCCGTACGACTGCGCGAGAAGGACTCCCCCACCGAGGTCCTGACCGGTGCGGGCCTGGTCCCCGGGCTGGCCGAGGCGCTCGCAGCCACCTTCGAGTCCTGAGGCCCCGGCGGGGGGCGCGCTCAGCCTGCCGAGCAGCTCGGCAGTCCGGCCGTGTCCCCCGTGCGGATCCGCTCCAGGGACTTCTTCGCGTCGTCGAGGGTCTTCACCCTGACCAGGGTGAGTCCGCTCGGGGTGTCGGCCGCCGCCGCGGCGCAGTTCTCGTCGGGGGTCATGAAGTACCGCGCGCCGGCGTCGCGGGCGCCGACCAGCTTCATGTTGATCCCGCCGATGGGTCCGACCTTGCCTTCGTCGTCGATGGTGCCGGTGCCGGCGACGAACTTGCCGCCCGTCAGGTTGCCGGGGGTCAGCTTGTCGATGATGCCCAGCGAGAACATCAGCCCCGCGCTCGGGCCGCCCACGTCGGCGAGCTTGATGTCGATCTCGAACGGGAACGTGTGGTCCGTCCCTGCCTGGATCCCCACGATCGCGCGGTTCCCGCCCGGGTCCGCCGGGTCGGCGGGGGCCTTCTTCGTGGTGAGGGTGATGTCCTGGGAGCCCTTGGGCTCCTTGCCCGCCTTCTCCGCGGCGGCCGCGGTCTTCGCCGGTACGACGGTGAAGACGACCTTCTCACCGGGCTCGTGCCTGGTGACCAGCTTGGCGACGTCCTCCGGCTTCCCGACGGCCGTACCGTCGACCGCTTCGATCACGTCGCCCGCGTGCAGTTCGCCCTCCGCGGGGCTGTCCTTGACGACGGTGGAGACCACGACACGGGAGGTGACGGGGATCTTCAGCTCCTCCAGGGCGGCGACCTTGGCGCTCTCCTGGGACTGGCTGAACTCCTCGGCGTTCTCCTGCGTCGACTCCTCCTCCGTCTTCCCGTCCGGGTAGAGGGTGTCGTGGGGGACGACCACGCTGTCGTGTGCCAGCCAGCCGTAGACGGCCTCGACGATGTTCATGTCGTAGTCGGCGCCGGTGACGCGGACCGTCGTCATGTTGAGGTTGCCGGTCGTCGGATACGTCTTGCGCCCGCTGATGTGCAGGACCGGCTCGCCCCGGGCCTCGCCCAGGGTGTTCACGGTCGGCCCGGGGGACATCTCCGAGTACGGCACGCGGATCAGCACGCCGGCGCAGAGCAGCGCGATCAGGATGAGGGTCGAGGCGAGCATCGTCGCGGTGCGGCGTGGCATGGAACGACAGTACGGGAACGGCCTGTCAGTGCACCGTCGGGGCCGGTCCGTCCGGGGTGCGGGGCCGGATGAGGGGGCGCGACGGGGGCCTCGTACCGCCATCGCTCGCACCCGCGGGTGCCCGCTCTGTGCAAAGGTGATGCGCGACCGTACGGTCGCCGGGGCTCAGACCGCCTCGGAACCGGAGTGCGACTTCTCCATCGCCTCACGGAACCTGGCGTAGCCGGCGAGTTCGGTGACGTCTCCGGTCGTACGGTTCCGGGCTGCCCACCCGCCCCATATCGCCGCGCCGAGAGCGGCTATAAGCGGAATCAGCAACCACGCGAGTGCTGCCATCACGACCTCCCTGCCCCATGAGCGACCGCAACCGACGATCAGAAGATTAACCACCTGCAGGACCAACGCTCACGGCAGGGGTGCGGTTACGCAAATCGGGGCTGATGCGCCGCGGGGCGGTTTGCGATCAGCAGGCGCCGACCCATTCCTCCGTGCCGTCGGAGAAGCGCTGGTGCTTCCAGATCGGCACCTGGTGTTTCAGGTCGTCGATGAGCTTGCGGCAGGCGTCGAAGGCCTCACCCCGATGGGCGCACGAGACGGCGACGACCACGGCCAGATCACCGACGGAGAGTTCACCCACGCGGTGGACCGCGGCCAGCGCCCGCACCGGGTACTCCGCGACCACCTTCTCGGCGACCTTGCGGAGCTCCTCGCCCGCCGTGGGGTGGCAGGAGTATCCGAGGGCTCCGACGTCCTGCCCGCCGTCGTGGTTGCGCACCGTGCCGACGAACAGCGCCGTGCCTCCCGCCGCGTCGTCGCCGACCGCGCTGAAGATCTCGTCGACGGAGAGCGGGGTCTCACGGATGTCCAGGAGCCGGATCGGGTCCTGGGCCGCCTGCTCGCCGGGGTGGTCGTGGGTGCGTGCCATGAGGCAATCGTGCCGCACGCCACCGACATCGCGGAATAGCGCTTTCGACCGGGGGCGGCGCGGCCCGCTTGGAGTGTCCTACCAGGAGCCCGGCCTGGGAGGGCCGCCTCGGCCCGGCGGGAAACCCTCAGAAGCGACGGCGTGCCCTGCGGGCCCTGCGTACGAGGGCGGCGGTACCGAGCAGCGCGACGGTCGCACCAGCGGCGCCCGCCGCCGTGGCGTCCTTGCGGCCCAGCCTGCGCCCCGCGACCGTGTGGCGGCCCTCCACCTCCTCCAGGAGCGCGGACAGGACCTCCTCGTTGGTCCACCGGGGCCGCCATCCCGCGTCATGGAGCCGGCTGACACTGACGACCCAGGGATGCATGGTGTAGGCGAGGTCGCCGGCGGGCGAGGGTGTGAGGCCGATCCGGTGCAGCCGTGCGGCGGCGCCGAGGGCGACGGCGGACGGCAGTTCCATGCGGCGCACTCCGGAGATCTCCTCCACCTCCTCCTGCTCGAGCCAGCCGTCGCAGCCCACCGCGAACTCCCCTTCGATCCTCTCGAGGGCCGCGTACTCCAGAGCGCTGACCAGGTCGTCGACGTGGCAGAACTGCCATGCCGGACGCGAGCCCGCGACCACCAGGAGCCGGGGCGACTCGAAGTACCTGGTGAGCGCGGTGTCCGTGCCGCCCACCAGGACCGTGGGGCGCACCACGGTGACGTTGAGTCCGGGATGCGCGCGCGGCGCGCGCCTGCCCAGCCGTTCGATCTCCAGCAGGTCCCCGACGCCCGTCGCCTCCGCGGTGGCCCGCAGCTCGGCGTCCTCGGAGAGCGGGAGGTCGTTGTCGGGCAGGGCCCCGTAGACCATCGCCGAGGTGCACAGCACGACCCGGTGGACGCCCGCGGCCGCGGCCGCGGTGAGCACCGTCTGGGTACCGCGGACGTTGTACGCGGTACGGGCGGCCGGGTCGGTCTCGAGGTCCAGGTCGAGGGCCAGGTGGACGACCACGTCGGCTCCGCGCAGCTTCTCGGCGATGGCCGGGTCCCGTACGTCCAGGATGTGCCACGTCGCGTCGGAGGTCTCCCCCCGGCGCTCGTCGATGGCGATGACCTGCTTGATCTCGTCGGAAGCGGCGAGGCGAGCGGTGAGCAGTTCACCGACTCCGGTCGCGGCCCCCGTCACCGCGACGACGGGGCCGCGGCGGCCGGAGGAATTTTTCGTGGGCTTGCTCTCGGACGAGGGGGTGGCCAGGTTTCGCGCTGCGCGAACCTGCGGATCTGGGGAACTCACCGGGCGTCTCCAGCGGTTGTCTTCAGTACGTACCCCTATGAGGCGTGCGTACCAGGTGGCGTCCATCCTGCCGCAGGCCGGGAGCCGGCGGAGCACTGAGGGCCCGAGCGGTGTTCGGTGTCTACGCTGGATGGTGATGTCGGGCAGTCGCCGTCGGTTCGAGCCGGCGGCCCTACGAGCCGAGGAAACCCGTGAGTGACACCCCATTCGGATTCGGCCTTCCGCCGGAGGAGCCGGAAGACGGCGACGAAGGCAAGAAGAAGGACCCCACCGGTGGTGGGCAGGGCTCGGGCGGGCCGGCGAACCCGTTCGGCTTCGGGCCCGGCATGGGCGGGGACAACCCGTTCGCCGCGATGTTCGGCTCGATGAACCCGAACGACCTCGGCGCCGCCTTCCAGCAGCTCGGCCAGATGCTGAGCTACGAGGGCGGCCCGGTCAACTGGGACATGGCCAAGCAGATCGCCCGCCAGACGGTGTCCCAGGGCACCTCGGACGGCAGCAAGGACGCGAGCGTCGGCCCCGCGGAGCGCGCGTCGGTCGATGAGGCGCTGCGTCTCGCCGACCTGTGGCTCGACGGTGTGACGTCGCTGCCCTCGGGGTCCGTGTCCACGGTGGCGTGGAGCCGTGCGGAGTGGGTCGAGGCGTCCCTGCCCGCGTGGCAGCAGCTGGTGGACCCGGTGGCCGAGCGCGTCGGCCTCGCCATGGGCGATGTCCTGCCGGAGGAGATGCAGGCCATGGCGGGCCCGCTGATCGGCATGATGCGGTCGATGGGCGGTGCGATGTTCGGCCAGCAGATCGGGCAGGCCGTGGGCGTGCTGGCGGGCGAGGTGGTCGGCTCGACCGACATCGGCCTCCCGCTGGCACCGGCCGGCAAGGCGGCGCTCCTCCCTCTGAACGTGGAGCGGTTCGGCAAGGACCTGAGCGTGCCGCAGGACGAGGTGCGGCTGTATCTGGCGCTGCGCGAGGCCGCGCACCAGCGTCTCTTCGCGCACGTGCCGTGGCTGCGCTCGCACCTGTTCGGCGCGGTCGAGGCCTACGCGCGGGGCATCAAGGTCGACACCAGCAAGCTCGAGGACGTCGTCGGCCAGTTCGACCCCTCGCAGCCCGAGCAGCTGCAGGACGCGCTCCAGCAGGGGATGTTCCAGCCGGAGGACACTCCTGAGCAGAAGGCGTCGCTGGCCCGTCTGGAGACCGCGCTCGCGCTCGTCGAGGGCTGGGTGGACGCCGTGGTGCACGAGGCCGCGAAGTCGCGGCTGACCTCGGCGGACGCACTGCGCGAGACGATGCGCAGGCGCCGCGCCTCGGGCGGTCCCGCCGAGCAGACCTTCGCCACGCTCATCGGCCTCCAGCTGCGTCCGCGCCGGCTGAGGGACGCCTCCCGTCTGTGGGCCTCGCTCACCGACGCCCGGGGCGTCGACGGGCGCGACGGCCTCTGGGAGCACCCTGACATGCTGCCGACCGCCCAGGACCTGGACGACCCGGACGGATTCGTCCACCACGAGCAGCTGGACTTCTCCGAGCTGGACAAGATGCTCGGCGAGGCGGCCAAGGGCACGCACAAGCCGGCCGGGGGCGCCCCTGGCGGAGCCGGCGGAGGGGAAGAGGCCGAGGGGCCCTCAGGCGGTCCTTCCGACGGGGCCGCGGACGGCCCTTCGGACGGCTCGGGTGGTTCGGACGGCTCGGAAGACGACGGTAAGGACGACAGCGGCCGGTGAGCCTGCACCACGACGCGATCACGGTTCTCAAGAGCTACGACGCCGCCGACGAGCCCCAGACACGTCTGCGCGACGCCTACCTCGATCATCTGGCGGAGCACCCCGACGGCATGTGGAAGGCGTGCGGAGCCGGGCATCTGACCGCCAGCGCGCTGGTGATCGACCCGCTGCGCGGGCGGGTCCTGCTCACCCTGCACAAGAAGCTGCGGATGTGGCTGCAGATGGGCGGGCACTGCGAGCCGCAGGACACCAGCCTGGCGGCGGCGGCGCTGCGCGAGGCCAGGGAGGAGTCGGGGATCCACGGGCTCACCCTGCTGCCCGGGGGTCCTGTGCGGCTGGACCGCCATCCCATCCCGGCGCCCTGCCACGAGCACCTCGATGTGCAGTACGGCGTCACGGTGGCGGCCGGGGCGGTGGAGCGGATGAGCGACGAGTCACTCGACCTGCGCTGGTTCAGCTACGACGAGGTGGCCGGGGTGGCGGACACCTCGGTGGTGCGGTTGCTGGAGAGCACCCGTGCCCGGGTGGAGGACACCCGCTGACGGCCGGTCCCGTCGGGACACGTCCTGGGGCCGGTCCCGGGGAGCTCGGAGGAGCTCCCCGGGACCCGGAGTCCCGGATCACCACGGGTGCGGGCGGATCAGTTCCAGGCGTTGTTCTGGTTCTGTCCGCGCGCACCGTGCTGACCCATACCGAACTGGGCCGCGGCGCCCTGCTCGATCTGCGCGTGCTGCGGAGGAAGCACCTCGCTCGGCTGGACGAGCGCGAAACCCTGGCCCAGGAAGCTCAGTTCCCAGCCCTCACCCGTGTTGCCCCGGCGCCGGAAGACACCGGAGGAGTGCGTCTGGGCCTGCATCTGGACCCGCAGCCCGCTCGACCAGGCGACGATGGCGTCGGCGTCCGCGTTGACGTACTTGTCAGGGGTCACCTGCATCATCAGCGGCTGTCCGGAGGTCATCAGCGCGACCTTGCCGTTGCCCGAGATGTTCAGCTGGTACTTGCCGGTCCCGGAGATCCCGTACTGGCTGTCCACCGCGATGACCTCGGTGTGCAGCGAGGAGTCGAGAGCGAGGACGTAGGCGCTGTCGACCGTCAGGCCCTCGTGGTCGACGTCGATCACGTGGATGTACTGGGCGAGGTTGGCCAGGTAGACCGTGCCCTGCCCCGAGCAGCGCATCAGGTCGAGGCCCTCGCCGGTGTTCCGGCGGGCGCTCCGCTGGCTGTGCGACTGGTACTCACCGTCGAACTCCATCAGCCCCTGGTAGGCGACCATGGCGCCCTTGCGGGCGAGGACGTCGTCGTGACCGGCCAGCGCGACCCGCAGGAGCTGCGGGTTCTGGACCGTGTAGCGGTCCTGCGACTGCTGCTCCGTGTGGCTGAAAAGCGGACTCTGCATGATGTGTTCTCCCCCCTCAGTTCCGGACCCGCAGGCGGTCGGTACTGTCCTCGCTCGGCTGCACGACCACGATGCCCTGGCCGGAGAAGGCCATCTGGTAGGCCTCACCGCTGCCCCGCCCGATGAGCGAGCCGGCCTTGAAACTGCGCTTGCCCTTCACCTTGAGGTTCGGGGACCACGCGACAAGGGCGTCGGGGTCGACGTACGTCTCGTCCTCACCCCTGCCGCAGTCGACGACGATCGGGGTTCCGCGCGAGGTGATCGCTACCCAGCCGGTGCCCTGGATACCGACGTTCCACAGGCCCTGACCGGCGAACTTGGCCATTCCCTTGACCCGCTCCACACCCCAGGTGAGGTGGCCGTCGAAGGCGAGCAGGTTGGTTCCGTTGACGGAGAGGGCGTCGTTGTCGAGGTTGATGACGACGACGTCGGCGCCGTAGTCGGCTAGGTAGAGCAGTCCGTCGCCGGCGCACTTCATCAGGGGCGCGCCCTCGCCGGTGATCCACTGGGAGGCGATCTGGCGGACGGCGGGCGGGTTGGGCTCGTACTGGATGAAGCCCTCGTAGGCCACCATCGAGCCGGTGCGGGCGTACAGGTCCTGGCCGGTGGCCATGGCGACCTTGAGCATCGCGCGGCCGTGGTTCTCCATGCGGGCCGTGACGGGGGTCGGGGCGAAGCCCGCGAGTTGCTGGTTCATGACGGGCTCCCTCAGACCTCGTAGGGCTGGACGACGATGAAGTTGCCGGGTGCTCCCCGGAACTGGAGGTTCACGGTCTCACCGCTGTGCCCGGGGTACGCGTTGCGGCGCAGTCGGACCTGGCTGGAGAGGATCACCTGGGACGCGGACGACCAGGCCACCACCGCGTTGGCGTCGGCGAAGGTGGTCGGCGTGACGGGCAGGACCACCGGCACACCGTGGGTCTTGACGACGACGGTGCCGGAGCCCTGGAACTGCATGGTGAACAGGGCGCCGCCAGGGATGCCGTGGCCTTCGATCCTGCGGACCTCGTACGTCAGCGACTCGTCGAAGGCGAGGACGCTCTCCGCGGAGACGCAGAGCCCGTCGCCCTGCAGTTCGATGGGGTGCAGGTGCGCGCCCTCCTCGGCGAGGAAGACCTGTCCCCGTCCGGTGCAGCGCATCAGCTGCATCTCCTGGCCCGTGGCGTTGCCGACCATGCGTCCGGCGAAACCGGCACCCTTGTAACCGAAGTCGACCTTGCCCTGGTACATCACCATGCTGCCCTGCCGGGCCAGCACCGGCGTACCGCCCATGGTGAGGTCGACCCGCATGAGTTGCTGGTTCTGCGAGGTCCAGCGCTGACCGGTGGCGGCCTCCTTGTACGGCTGCAGGGCGGCCTGCAGTCCCGCGCCGCTTGCCGGAACGCCCTGCGGAACCCCGTGCGGCACACCCTGCTGCTGCCCGAACTGCGGGGACTGGGGAGGCTGCTGGCCGAACTGCGGGGGCGCCGGCGGAGCACCCTGGCCGGGGACCTGCCCGAACTGGGGCTGCTGGGCGGGCTGACCGTAGGGGGACGGCGCGGGCGGCGCCATGGGTGCCGCGATCGTAGGAGCGGCGTGCATCGGCTGCTGTTGCGGCGGCGGGCCCTGCGGAGCGGCCGGAGCGCCGAAGGCGGGAGCGGGCTGAGGGGCCTGCGGAGCGCCGAAGGCAGGGGGAGCGGAGGCCTGCGCAGGGGGTGCGAAGCCGGGCGCGGCACCGGATGCGGGCGCGGCCGGGGGCTCCTCCTCCGCGACCTCTCCACCGAAGTTCTTCAGCAGCGCGTCGAGGCCGCCGTCGAACCCCTGGCCGATCGCGGCGAAACGCCAGACGTCCTTGAGGTAGAAGTCCCCGAGCATGACCGCACGCTCGGTGGTGAACTCGGATCCGGTGAAGGCGTACCTGACGACTTCCTCGCCCCCCGCGACGATACGGATGTAACCGGGGCCGACCTGGGACATCTGCCCGGGTCCGTCGAGGGTCGCGGTGAAGGACAGTTTGTGGATGTTCGCCGGAACGCGGTCGAGCGTGACGCGGAAGGACTCGGTGTCACCGGCCTGGGCGCCGAGGAGCTGAATGGACTCCTCCGGGGATTTCGGCTGATTGAAGAAGACGAAATACCGGTCGTCGGAGAGCTGCTCGTTGGCATCGAGACCGAAGCAGCTGATGTCGAACGTCAGGCCGGGGCCCGCGATCTGCACACCTACGTACAGATCCGTCCCTGACGTGAGATCACTTACCTTGGCCTTGTGGCCGCGCTGAAATTCCCTGGCCATGCGTAACGACCGTCCCCCATCCCGAAGGTGAATGCTCGCGTCAGGCTAACCGCTAACCACGACAACGGGCCAAGCCGGTACAGACCCGGTACAGAATCGACAAGATCATTCTTCGCGGGCGGTGGGCAGGTGCGGAAGCCGTTCGGCCGCCGCGACTCCTTCGAGATACCCCCGTGCCCGCTCGGTCCTGGGGTACCTGTCCAGCAGCTTCCAGAAGCGGGGACCGTGCCCGGGCACGAGCAGATGCGCGAGTTCGTGGAGCAGGACGTAGTCCACGACGTACTCGGGCATGCCCTGGAGCCGGTGCGAGAGCCGGATGCTCCCCTCGGCCGGCGTGCACGAACCCCACCGGGTGTTCTGATTGGTCACCCACCGCACGGTGGCGGGCCTGGCGCGGCCCTCCAGGTACTGCCCCGAGAGGTGCTCCGCGCGCCCGGCGAGCTCACTGTCCCCCATGAGCCGCTTGCTCTCCTGAGCCGCGAGCTTGTCCAGCATCACGCCCACCCAGCGCTGCTCCTCGGCCTCGGACATCCGGGCCGGGATGAGCACGACGGTGCGGTCCCCCTCCCGGTACGCGGAGACCGTTCTGCTGCGTCGGGCGCTCCTGCGGACCTCGACCGCGCTCGCCACCGGGGCGCGGGGCGGCTGGACTGCCGCGTCACGCGGCCGGCGTCCGGAACTGCGCGCGGAGGTCTCGCCGGCGAGGCCGGAGGAGTGGTCGGCGGGCACGGCTCGACGTTACCCGCTGACGACCGGGGAAGTCCCGCCCACTCGACGACCCGGCGTCGATCCACTTCGCGGCTTGCACCATTTGAACGACTAACGCCCCACCCTGTGGATAACTTTCGGCCCGCTTCTCCGACACGTTGCATTCTGGCAACGGAACCCGACACCGAGCTGGGAGAAGCCATGCATCCGATGCTGAAGCCCGCACTCCGCCGAGCCTGGCGTGGGCGGAACACCGTGCAATTCGGAGTGACACCCGCGCATGCCGTGACGCTCGGGCCCATGGATATCGCGACCGGGAGTTTCCTGGAACTCCTCGACGGGACGCGTGGGCTTCCCCTGCTCCGGGAGGAGGCGAGGTCCCTCGATCTGTCGGACCGCCATGTGGACCTTCTCGTGTCGCGCCTCACCGAGGCCGGCCTGCTGGACGATCCGGACGCGGGCGGACCTGAGGCGGACGCCTTACGCCGCCGGGCCGAGACCATCGAGCGGCAGCGCCCCGACGCGGCGGCCCTCTCCCTGGTCCACGCGGCGCCCGGGAGCGGCCTCCGTCGACTGGCGGCCCGGCGGGCGATGCGCGTGCAGGTGCGCGGGGCGGGCCGGGTCGGCGCAGCCGTCGCCGCGGTGCTGTCCGGGTCAGGGGTGGGGCATGTCGAGGTGCTGGACGGAGGCCGCACCGAACCATGGGACGTCGCGCCCGGCGGGCTCCCTGCCTCCTCGGTCGGGGAGCGCCGGGACACGGCGGCCCGGCAGCTCGTCCGCAGATCCGCCGTCGGTGCTCCTCCGCGGGCGAGCGGGGCGGGCTCGAGAGCGCCCTCCTCGCCGGGTGGGGCCGCACTGTCCCTGATCGTGGTGACCCCCCGGGACGGCCTGTCGGTCTACGCCCCCGATCCGGACATCTCCCAGCCGTGGATCGCGTCCGGCACCCCTCATCTGTACGCAGGAGTCATCGAGGCCACCGGCGTGGTCGGCCCCCTGGTGCTGCCCGGGGGGACCGGGTGCGCCGGCTGCCTGTCGCGGCGCCGCGCGGACGCCGATCCACAGTGGCCGCGGATGCTGGCGCAGTGGAGGTCCGGGCGTCGCAGCTGCGTACAGGCCTGCGACCTGGGGCTCTCGACGGCTGTGGCCGGTCTGGCCGCGGCGCACGCGCTCTCCTTCCTCGACGGCGAGCTCCCCGCCAGCACGGGTGCACGCTGGGAGGCCGCGATGCCTGCGCTCGACTGGCGGTCGGAGCAGCTGGGTCCGCACCCTGAATGTGCTTGCGGTGCCGCCGGGCGCACTGAGGCGGAGCTCACCTCCGCGGCGCGGTCCGCGCAGGACACAATGGCCGGGTGACCGCAGCCGAAGGAGCGGAGCCGGATCTCACGCGGCACGGCGGTCCGGGACTTGGAGGGGCACATGTCTGATCTTCCCCGGAAGGCGGTCACCCGCACCGCGAAGCTGGCAGCTCTCCCGCTCGGCTTCGCAGGCCGTGCCACGTGGGGGCTGGGCAAGCGGATCGGTGGGAAGCCCGCCGAGATGGTGGCCCGCGAGGTCCAGCAGCGAACGGCTGATCAGCTCTTCAAGGTGCTGGGCGAGTTGAAGGGCGGCGCCATGAAGCTCGGGCAGGCGCTGTCCGTGTTCGAGTCCGCGTTGCCCGAGGACGTCGCTGGTCCGTACCGGGCGGCACTGACCAGACTCCAGGAAGCCGCACCCCCCATGCCGACCCGTACGGTCCACGCGGTCCTGGCGGAGCGGCTCGGTGAGGACTGGCGGGAGCTGTTCACCGAATTCGAGGACCACCCTTCAGCGGCGGCGTCGATCGGGCAGGTCCACCGTGCCGTGTGGAGCGACGGTCGCGCTGTCGCCGTGAAGGTGCAGTACCCGGGCGCCGGCGAGGCGCTGCTGTCCGACCTCACCCAGCTGAGCCGCTTCGCGAAGCTGCTCGGCCCTCTCGTGCCCGGCATGGACATCAAGCCGCTGATCACGGAGATGCGCGACCGTGTCTCCGAGGAACTGGACTACGGACTGGAGGCACAGGCTCAGCGGAAGCACGCGGACGAGTTCGAGAGTGATCCCGACGTGGTGATCCCCGGTGTGGTCCACCAGTCCGAGCAGGTGCTGGTGACGGAGTGGATGGACGGCGTCCCCCTCTCGGACGTGATCGCCCACGGCAGTCCCGGGCAGCGGGACCGCGCCGGCCAGTTGCTCGCCCGGTTCCTGTTCTCGGGGCCGGCGCGGACCGGCCTGCTGCACGCGGACCCGCACCCCGGCAACTTCCGGCTGCTTCGGCCTTCCGGCGAGGGCGAGGGCGAGGGCGCGGGGTCCGACACGGACGAGGCGGGTGCCGGCGGCGAGAGTGGTGAGGAGGACTTCGGTCTCTGGAGGCTCGGTGTCCTGGACTTCGGGACGGTGGACCGGCTGCCGGGCGGCCTGCCACGGACCATCGGCGACGCACTGCGCATGGCGCTGGACTCGGACGCGCGGGGCGTCCATTCGATGCTTCGGGAGTCCGGCTTCGTCAAGGAGTCCATCGATCTCGAACCCGACGCCGTGCTGGAGTACTTGCTCCCCATCATCGAGCCCGCCCGGGTGGACGAGTTCACCTTCACCCGTTCCTGGCTGCGCAGCCAGGCTGCACGGATCGCCGATCCGCGTTCCCCGGCGCATCAGTTGGGCAAGCGGCTCAACCTGCCGCCCTCCTATCTGCTCATCCATCGCGTGACGCTGAGCACGATCGGCGTCCTCTGTCAGCTCGGTGCGACCGTCCGCCTCCGGGAAGAACTGGAGCGCAGGCTGCCCGGGTTCGTACGCGACGCGGACACGGAGCGCGGCCTCGACGCGGCGGAGCACGAAGGTGTGAGGAAGACCGAGAGCCCGGAGGAGACCGAACAGGGCCTGGACACCGCGGAGAAGGGTGCTGACGTCGAGGTATAGGGCTGTCGGCGGGAGAGGCGCCCCGCCCTGCCCGGCTGTGCACCACCGACCGGGGTCCACCGCCGGCTGTGGACCGACCACCACCGGCCGTGGACCGGCTGTGGACCGACCACCACCGGCCGTGGTTCACCGCTGCTCGGGGCGACCGACCACTGACCGTGGATCACCACCAGTTCGAGTCGAGCCGGCCCTCGATCGCCCTGATATGGGTGCGGGCGCACCCCTCGCAGAAGTACAGGCGCACGCCGTTCTCCACGGAACAGAGCCAGGTAGGGGGCGGCGCGCCGGACTCGGCCGTGACCCCGCAGCGGGTGCACACCGCGTGCTCGGCAGCCGGCTCGCCGGGGTGCTGGGTGTCCTCCTCCACCTCGCGACGATAACGCCGTCCGACGGATGGCGCGCGGCCTGAGGCCGACAGCGTCAGTCCGAAGCCGGAGGCCGACAGCCGGGGAAGGGCAGCCGGGCATGGGCAGCTGGGGAGCGGGCACAACGCACCGCGGGCCGGCCTGTTCAGGCCGGCCCGCGGAAGGGGAGGGTGGCTGCCTCGAGGGCGGAGCGGTTGCCCGGCAGCCGTGTGGTACCAGACGTCAGTGCATGACCGGGAGGTCAGTGCATGACGGCCATGGCGAGCGCGCGGCGGGCACGCATCGAAGCGCGCTCCGCTCGGCGCTGCATCCGCCGGGCGGCCATCAGGCGCATCGCCTGACGTCCTTCCTCGGCCTCCCTCATTCGGTCGTGCATATGCGCACGAGCCAGGGCTTCTGGGATGAGTTGCATCTCGCGGGTCCTGTTCTGACGCGAGTCGTTCGCGCCGGTGGTGGTGACGTCCTGGGTGGCGGAGCCGACGGGCTCCCTCGTGGTGGTGGTCATTGGTGCCTGGTTTCGGGGGTCATGGGTGCGGGGACGGTCGATGGTTCCGAGGAGCTGCGTTCGTGCGGGAGCCATGGCCCCCAGATCGGCGGTCACGCCGCGACCGGGTTCTTGCGCGGACGGCCACGCGGACGCTTGCGCGCCACGACGACGCCCTGGATGAAGAGCTCGCCACCCCAGACGCCCCACGGCTCGCGGCGCTCCTTCGCCCCTGCGAGGCAGGCCTCGACCAGAGGACAGGTACGGCAGAGGGACTTGGCGTACTCGACGTCGGCCGGCGACTCGGCGAAGAAGACCTCCGGGTCGTAGGAGCGGCAGGGGACGGGTACGCCGAGGTTCTCGATGGCGTCGTCGAGCGCGGTGAGCGCAGTGAGGGGGATCAAGGTGGAGTCCTCCGTGAGGCCGGGCGGGGAGATCGTGTCGGAAGGCGGTACGGACGGGGCGTGCGTCTCGAGTTGCACGGTGGCGTTGTCCTCGTCTGGTCGTTCCGGCCTGTTGGCCGGTTGGCGGCTGGTACCAGGTCCTGCTGTCCCGAGGCTCCTTCGTCTCGTCTCATCCGTTCGGACAAAACAAAAGGGCCGCGGATCCCGAGTGGGGTTCCGCGGCCCTGAAGGCGCCGGCCTGATCTGGATCAGGCTGGATCACTCCAGGGTTCAGGCCCACGGAAGGCCCACATCGTGTGGTGCTGCGTCGTCTGCTTCTTGGCTCCGGCACCGGCTGCCGTAAAGGCATAGGCCGAGGCCTGTGCCTTCACTACTGCTGCTTCCGGTGCCTCGGTCGGTCGCTCATTGCGGCGCACTCGCACGGGCAGGGTCGCCAGAGACCGCGGGGCGGCGGCAATGGCGGACAGACCGGTGGCGGGAAGCGCGAGCTCCGAAGAGCCGCCGAGGCCGAGCGAGCAGGCGGAGACGACCGACGGATCGGTCATTTTGATGGTGTTGATGATGCTGATCACGACAATCGCCTCCTCTCGGCGTCTCGGGGGGACCGGCCGGGGCCGATCCTGCGGTATTCGGATAAGTACAGCACGGAGTCAGGGCTTCAGAGAAGTCGCTGTTCCCGTGGTGAAGAACCTATGGCGACGACTGCTGCGCGCGCAAACTATTTTCTGGACGAGTTTTTCTCACATCTCGTCCGCGCCGTCGTCCGGTTCCTGACCCACCGTCCGACCTGCGCAGATGGCCAGCACCTCGTCCCCGAACCTGGCCAGTTTCCGGTTGCCGACGCCGGCGATGACCACCAGTCGGCCCTCGCTGTCCGGCACGGCCTCGGCGATCGCCATCAGGGTCTTGTCGGTGAAGACGCAGTACGCGGGCTGGCCGATCTGCTTCGCACGGTCCGCCCGCCACTCCCTGAGCCGTTCGTACAGTGCCTCGTCCATGTCCGACGGGCAGTCCTCGCAGCGCATCAGCTTCATCTCGCCGGCGTCGGTGAGTGTCCGGCCGCAGACCCGGCACCGCACCGGCCCCCGACGCGCCGCCCTGACCGGCTTCTCAGGCCCCGCTCCTCCCGCACCGGCGCGGGAGCCCCGGTCGATCCCGCCGCCCCCACCCGCACCGGCGCGTACCCCGGACGCCGCCGATCCCGGACGCAGCCCGTTGAGGAAGCGGCTGGCTCGCCGGTTCCCGCGGCCACCGGGCGACCTGGACAGCGCCCATGAGAGGGAGAGGTGGAACCGTGCCCTTGTGACACCGACGTAGAGCAGCCGGCGCTCCTCCTCCACCTGCTCGTCCGTCTTGGCGTAGGCGATCGGCATCATGCCCTCGGTGAGCCCGACCAGGAAGACCGCGTCCCATTCCAGCCCCTTCGCCGAGTGCAGCGAGGCAAGGGTGACGCCCTGGACCGTGGGGGCGTGCTGAGCCGCGGCCCGCTCGTCGAGCTCGGCCACGAGGTCGGAGAGCGTCGCCCCCGGCTTGGCCTGTTCGAAGTCCTCCGCCAGCCGCACCAGGGCTGCCAGGGACTCCCAGCGGTCCCGCACCGCGCCCGACCCGGCCGGCGGCTTCGAGGACCACCCCTTGGTGGAAAGCACCGCCCTGACCTCCGCGGGCAGGTCGTCGGCCCCGTCGAGCAGGGAGTCGTTGCCTCCTGCCCGGGCGGCACCGCGCAGGGCGACACCCGCCTCCCGTACCTCGGGGCGGTCGAAGAACCGCTCGGCGCCCCGCAGCTGGTACGGCACCCCGGCGTCCGCGAGCGCCTGCTCATAGACCTCGGACTGGGAGTTGACCCGGTACAGCACGGCGATCTCGCCGGCCGGCACACCGGCGGCGATCAGGTCGCGGATCCTGCGCGCGGTGCCCTCCGCCTCCGTGGGTTCGTCCGCGTACTCCGTGTAGACGGGCTCCGGCCCCTTGTCACGCTGCGAGACGAGCTCGAGCCGGTGCTCGGCCGCCCTGCCCCGCGCCTGACTCAGCAGACCGTTGGCCAGGTGGACGACCTGCGGGGTCGAACGGTAGTCACGCACCAGCTTGACCACCGTGGCGTCGGGGTGACGGGTCCGGAAGTTCAGCAGATGGTCGGGGGTGGCGCCGGTGAAGGAGTAGATCGTCTGGCCGGCGTCGCCGACGACGCAGAGGTCGTCCCGGTCCCCCAGCCAGAGATCGAGGAGCCGCTGCTGGAGCGGGCTGACGTCCTGGTACTCGTCGACGACGAAGTGCTGGTATTGCCGCCGCACGTGGTCTGCGATGTCGTGCCGGTCCTGGAGGATGCCGACGGTGAGCAGCAGGACGTCCTCGAAGTCGATCACCGAGCGATCGCGCTTCAGCTGCTCGTAGGTCGCGTAGATCTGGGAGAGCTCGGCCGGGTCGCGGGGGGCGTCGCGCTGGGTCTTCGCGACCGCCGCCGGGTAGTCGGCCGGCACGGTCTGGGTGACCTTGGCCCACTCGATCTCGCTGGTGGCGTCCCGGAGCTCGTTGCGGTCCAGGCGGATACCGCAGCGGGCAGCCGCCTCGGCGACCAGCTGGACCTTGCGCTCCACCAGGCGCGGAAGCTCACCACCGACTGCTTTCGGCCAGAAGTACTGGAGCTGGCGCAGAGCGGCGGAGTGGAACGTCCGGGCCTGGACACCGGTCGCACCCAGCTGGCGAAGCCTGCCCCGCATCTCCCCCGCGGCCCGGTTGGTGAAGGTGACGGCGAGCACGGTCGTCGGCTGGAGGATCCCCGCGCGTACCCCGTAGGCGATGCGGTGCGTGATCGCCCTCGTCTTGCCCGTGCCCGCTCCGGCCAGCACGCACACGGGACCGCCCAGGGCGAGCGCGACCTCGCGCTGCTCCGGGTCGAGGCCGTCGAGCACGGCGTCCGCGGAGTCGGGGACCTGCGGGAAGAGGGTGGAATGCGTTGCTGCTGTCACCCTGCCATGCTGCCAGGTCG
This sequence comes from Streptomyces sp. NPDC059166, assembly GCF_042755185.1. Lineage (NCBI taxonomy): Bacteria > Bacillati > Actinomycetota > Actinomycetes > Kitasatosporales > Streptomycetaceae > Streptomyces > Streptomyces sp. NPDC059166. The sequence goes on from NZ_JBHZCI010000019.1 coordinate 80,957, forward strand.
CGCCCGGACGCCGCGGTGCGTCGTCCACAGGGGCCGTCGATTGTCGTACCGGGCGACGGGTACCGGGCGCGACCGGGAATGGCTGCCCCGTCACGGACGTTCCTCCGGTGCGGGAAGGTACGTGCGCGTACCCCCCGCACGTCCAGCGACGAGCTCCCGCCGGAGCGACGCAAGATCCGGGCGGGACACACAAGACGAGGGAGCACCGACGACATGCCGGGCACTGTGACGATGTACAGCACCACGTGGTGCGGCTACTGCCGCCGGCTCAAGGGCCAGATGGATCGCGAGGGCATCGCGTACACCGAGGTCAACATCGAGCAGGACCCGGAATCGGCGGCCTTCGTCGAGAAGGCGAATGGCGGGAATCAGACGGTCCCGACCGTACTTTTCCCGGACGGCTCCACCCTGACGAACCCGTCGCTGGCCCAGGTGAAGCAGGCACTCGGCGTCTGACACACGGCGCGTACGGCCCCCGACCGGCCCGCGCCGGATCGGGGGTTCCGTATGCCTGCCCGAGGCGGTCGACGGTAGCGTGATCGGCATGGCTACCGGGGGCGAGGCGGACCGCGAGGCACTGGCCGGCGGCATGGCGAACGCGGGAGCGGTCTTCCGCCGGGGTGCGCTTGTGGAACGCCCGGCACCGCGAAACGCACGCGCCCTCCATTCCCACCTCCTCGCACTGAAGGAACACGGATTCGACGCGGCACCGACGCCCGTGGGTCCGGCTGCCGACGGTCGTGAGCAGCTGACCTTCATCCCTGGTGACGTGGCTCTGCCACCGTTCCCGCCCTGGGTGCTGACCACGACCGCTCTCGAATCGGTGGGGACACTGCTGCGCCGCCTGCATGAGGCCGGCGCGGCCATCGCCGTCGACACGGACGACGAGTGGCCCCTGGACCTCGCCGACCCGGAGGGAGGAACGATGCTGTGCCACAACGACGTGTGCCCGGACAACGTCGTCTTCCGCGACGGTCGTGCCGCCGCCTTGATCGATTTCGACCTGGCTGCTCCGGGCCGTCCTGTCTGGGACGTCGCCATGACCGCGCGCTACTGGGTGCCCATGCTTGACCCGGTGTCCGCGGCTGCGCTGTATCCCGCCGTGTCGGATGCTCCTGCGCGGCTGCGGATCCTGGCCGACAGCTACGGCCTCTCGGCACGGGAGCGCGCCGGACTGCCCGGCGTGATCGAACAGGCGACGGAGGTCTGCCGGGCTTTCGTCAGCCGCCGCGTGGCCGACGGTGAACCTGTCTACGTCCAGGCGCTGGCCGACCGCGGCGGATGGGAACGATGGGACCGCATGCAGACCTGGCTGGCCGACCACCGCGAGACGTTCGCTGCCGCGCTGCTGGACTGAGCTCCCGCGCTGCCGGTCCGAGCCGTCACACTGCCGGACCGAGCTCCCGCGTCACCGGCCGAGGTTCCCGGGCGTTGATCCCGCTCACACCCGACGGGCGTTGATCCCGCTCACACCCGACGGGCGTTGATCCCGCTCACACCCGACGGGCGTTGATCCGCTCACGCCCGAGGGGCCTTCCGGGGCCACACCGACGCCGGACGCCGAGCGTGCGAGTCGCAGCCGTCGCGCTCCTCCTCGGGGTCGCTGCCCGGTGAACTGTCGCAGCGGCCGTCCGGCGGCCACGACGAACGCGCTGTTCGGCGGCTCGCCGACGGCGGCGCAGGTGCGGTCCCCGGTCCGTGCCGGAGGTCCCCCGTGGAGCGGTGGTGGCCGCCGGCCTTTCCCTGGCGCCCGGATCGGCCGGGTCAGGCTGCGCCGCCCGGCCTGGGGAGCGGCTTGCCGTACCAGAGTTCGATCAGACGGGCCGCGATCGAGACGCCGAAGGGGGGCAGTACCTCGCCCGAGTCGAACGCGGCCGTGAGGTCCTCGCGGGAGAACCAGCGGGCCTCCTCGATCTCCTCACCGTCGACGTTGATCTCCGAGCTGACGGCGCGCGCCATGAAGCCGAGCATCAGGCTGGACGGGAACGGCCACGGCTGGCTGGCGACGTACTCGACCTCACCGACGGTCACGCCGGCCTCTTCGAACACCTCGCGTGCCACGGACTGCTCGATCGACTCCCCGGGCTCGACGAATCCGGCGAGCGTCGAGAAGCGGCCCTCGGGCCAGTGGACCTGGCGTCCCAGCAGGGCACGGTCCTGGTCGTCGGTGACCAGCATGATGACCGCGGGGTCGGTCCGCGGGTAGTGCTCCGCCCCGCAGGCCGGGCAGCGGCGGATGTGGCCGGCCGCCGCGATGACGGTGCGCTCACCGCAGCGGGAGCAGAAGCGGTGCAGGCGCTGCCAGTTCTCGAGGGCCACGGCGTGCACCATCAGCCCGGCGTCGCGCGGGCCGAGGAGCAGACCGGCCTCGCGGAGACCCGCGGGGCGTGCCGACTGGTCCATGCGGCCGGGCAGGGAGTCCTTCTGGAGTGCGAAGTACCGCACGCCCTCGTCGTCGGTGCCCAGGAAGTAGCGGTGGGTCTCGGTGACCGGTGCCTCGAAGGCAGGGGTCATGACGAGCTCGGTACCGCCGTCGGGGGTGTCGTCGACGAGCGCCTGTCCACCGGACACCACGAAGACTCTGGTGGTCGGGTGGCTCCAGGCCGCGGCGAGCCAGGCCTCGTCGAGCCGGTGGTGCGCGGCGCGGTCGATGCCGCTGGGTGCGGTGAAACCGATGGGGCGGTCCGTGGTGGCGTTGTCGAAGGTGCTCACAGGTGGTTCCTACTCCCCCGGGGGCGGATCGGGCGTTCAGATGGTTCAGCGGAGGGCGTTGGCCAGCTCGCCCCACAGATGGGCGGCGGTCTCGACGCCCTTGAGGAGAAGGTCGATCTCGACCTTCTCGTCGGGGCCGTGCCAGCCGTCGGAGGGGACGGAGATGCCGAGGAAGAGCACCGGCGCGCCCAGTACGTCCTGCAGGTCGGCGGCGGGTCCGGAACCGCCCTCACGGGTGAAGAGGATCTTCGTCCCGAAGGCCCGGCCCATGGCCCGGGCCACTGCCTGCAGGGCGGGGTGGTCCAGCGGTGTGAGGCAGGGGCGGGTGGCGGGGGCGAAGGTGATGCGCTGGTCGATCCCGGCGGGGATCCTGGCCTCGGCCCAGGCCCGCACCGCCTCCTGGATCCGCTCCGGGTCCTGGCCCGCGACCAGCCGGAAGCTCAGCTTCACCAGGGCGGACGCGGGGATCACGGTCTTGCTGCCGGCCCCCTGGTAGCCCCCGCCGATGCCGTTGACCTCAGCGGTGGGGCGGGCCCAGATGCGTTCCAGTGTGGAGTAGCCGGCCTCTCCGGCCGTGGCGTGGGAGGAGGCTGTCCGGAGCCAGGTGGCCTCGTCGAAGGGGAGCTCGGCGAAGAGGGCTCGTTCGGTCGCGGTGAGTTCGGCGACCCCGTCGTAGAAGCCCGGGACCGCGACCCTGCCGTCCTCGTCGTGGAGGGCGGCGACGAGACGGGCGATCTCCGTCGCCGGGTTGGGGACCGCGCCGCCGAAGGATCCGGAGTGGATGTCCTGGCCGGGGCCGGTGAGTTCGATCTCGCACTCGGCGAGGCCCCGCATCCCGGTGCAGACGGTGGGGGTGGTCTCGTTCCACATGCCGGTGTCGGAGACGATCACGACATCGGCGGCGAGGCGGCCGGCCCGCTGCTCGGCGAGGGCTCGGAAGTGCGGTGAGCCGGACTCCTCCTCCCCCTCGACGAGGAGTTTGAGGTGTACGGCGGGGGTCGTGCGGCCGGTGACGGCGAGGTGGGCGCGGACACCGAGTGTGTGGAAGAACACCTGGCCCTTGTCGTCGGCGGCGCCCCGGCCGTACATCCTGCCGTCACGGATCACCGGGTCGAAGGGGTCCGTGTGCCACCCGTCCTCCCTGGCCGCGGGCTGCACGTCGTGGTGGCCGTAGACCAGGACGACCGGTGCGTCCGGGTCCTGTGACGGCCACTCGGCGAAGACCGCCGGTGCCCCGGGCGTCTCCCATATCTCGGTGACCGGGAAGCCGGTCTCCGCGAGCTTGCCCGAGAGCCACTCCGCGCTGCGCCGTACGTCCCCGTGGTGCTCCGGCTGAGCGGACACGGAGGGGATGCGCAGCCACTCGGCCAGGTCGTCGAGGAAGGCGGCGCGGTGCTGCTCGGTGTACGTACGGACGGCGTTGTCCGGGGTGTCGCTCATGCTCATGAGCCTATCGGCCCGGCGGAGGTGGCTCGTCCAACAGGAGCCGCTCCAGCTCCTGCCTGCCGGGCAGGCCGGCGGGGCGTGAGGTCTCGCCCGTGCGGACGTAGAGGAAGGTCGCGGTGACCGCTTCCGGCGGCAGCCCGTGCAGTTCCGCCCAGGCGAGGCGGTAGACGGCGAGCTGGAGGGGGTCGGCGGTGCGGTGCCGGGTGGTCTTCCAGTCGACGATCTCGTAGGTGTCGCCCGTGCGGTACACCGCGTCGATCCTGCCTCGGATCAGCCGGCCCGCGAGGACGATCTGGAACGGCGCCTCGACACGGTAGGGGGTGCGCCGGGCGTACGGGGTGCGTTCGAAGGCTTCCTTGAGCTCGGCGAGGTCGCGCTCGTCGGCGATGTCGGCGTCGGTCGCGTCGCCTCCGGGGAGCTCGTCGGGGCCCAGCATGGGCAGCGGCAGTTCTTCGAACCGGGATTCCACCCATGCGTGGAAGCGGGTGCCGCGGCGGGCCGCGGGCTGCGGTGGCCGGGGCATGGGGCGGGCGAGTTCCCTGGCGAAGCCGTCGGGGTCGTCCGCGAGGTGGAGGAGCTGGGTCGCGGAGAGCGTCGCGGGTACGACGACGTCGTGCACGGTCGCGCGGGCGCGGCGCAGTTCCCCCGCGAGTGCGTCGAGGTCCCGGTCCCAGGAGGCGAGGGTGCGGGCCTCCTCCGGGGTGAGACCGGCGTCCTCCGGCACACGCGCGGCCGGTACGTGCGGCCTGGGCGGCTCGTACCGCTCGACGCCCGCGGGGAGCGTGGGGCGGTGAGGGGCACCGCCGGGGCCGTGGGCCTCCGAGCGCGGCGGCAGGCCCTCGTGGTCGTACGGGGGTTCGCCGTGCGGCGGCTCCTCGTACGGGACTTCGTCGTACGGGGGCTCGTCGTAGGGCGGCTCGTCGTAGGGCGGCTCGTCCAGCGGAGGCTCGTCACGAAGCGGGTACGGCTCCCGCGGATACGGGTCCTGCTGCCGGTGACGTGCTGCCCCGGCGTGCACGGGGTCGGTGTGGACGTCCGGTACGGGTGCCGTCGCCAGGGCTTCCAGGTGGGCGAGCACCGTGTCCCTGGCGGCCCGGCGGCGGGCCAGGGCCGTGTGGTCCAGCGGGAGCGGCCAGGGCTGGTCGGCGTCCTTCTGCTGGAGCGCCGGGTTCTCCTCGTCCTCCCCGGGCTCGTCCGCCCAGACCTCGATCTCGCCGTGGCCGGCGGCGCAGTGCTCGTACAGCGCGTCGAGGAAGGCCGACGGGCCGCGCGTCTTCTTCTGGGAGGGCCCCCACCAGTGGCCCGATCCCAGCAGCAGGCTGCGGGGGCGGGTGAAGGTGACGTATCCAAGGCGGAGCTCCTCGGTGTGCTGGTGTGCCTTCATCTCCGCCTTGAAGGCCGTCAGGCCCTTGGCGTCGAACCGGTCCAGGACCGGGAGTGTGGCGGCGTCGCCCCGCAGGGCGTGCGGAAGCACCTGGGGCTGCGAGGTCCACGCCTCCCGGGACCGGGTGCTGGGGAACTGGCCGGTGACGAGTCCGGGGGCCGCGACGACGTCCCACTCCAGGCCCTTGGACTTGTGAGCGGTGAGGACTTTCACGGTGTTCTCGCCGCCGGGGAGCGCGTTGTCCAGGCCCTTCTCGTACTGCGCGGCGGTGCGCAGGAAACCGAGGAACGCGAGCAGGGTGGCCTCACCGTCCACCGCCGCGAACCCTGCCGCGATGTCCAGGAAGTTGGCGAGTGTCTCGCGGCGTCGCGCCGCGAGGGCGTGCGGCGAGGCGGAGAGCTCCACTTCGAGGCCGGTCGTCGCGAGGACGTGGTGCAGTACGTCCATGAGGGGGTCGGCCAGCGAGCGGCGCAGTTCGCGCAGCTCGGTGGCGAGGCGGGCGAAGCGGACGCGCGCCTCGGCGGAGAACGGCAGCCGGTCGTCCTCCCCGCCGCCGGAATCCAGGAAGGTGTCCAGGGCGTCGGCGAGCGAGATCACCTCGGCGGGATCGACGCCCTCGACGGCATCGGCCAGCCGCTGGTCCGGGTCGGCGTCCTCGCCGGAGGTCGCGCGGTGGACGAGCAGACGGGCGCGGCGGCCCAGCAGGGCGAGGTCCCGGGGCCCGATCCGCCAGCGCGGTCCGGTGAGGAGCCGGACCAGGGAGGCGTTGGCCCCCGGGTCCTGGAGGACCTCGCAGACGGCGACGAGATCGGCGACCTCGGGCAGGTGCAGCAGCCCGGAGAGGCCGACGACCTCGACGGGGACGTCCCGGGCGACGAGCGCGGCCTGGATGCGGGGGAAGTCAGCGGCGGTCCGGCACAGGACGGCGATCTCACCGGGCGGAGTGCCGGTCCGTACGAGGTGGGCGAGGGAGTCACCGATCCAGTCGATCTCCTCCTCGTGGGTACGCAGGAGGGCGCAGCGGACGGTGCCGTCGTGCTCGGCGCCGGGTGCCGGGCGCAGGGCCTCGACGCCCTCGTGCATGGCCCGCAGGGGTTCGGCCAGTCCGTTGGCGAGGTGGAGGAGCCGGCCTCCGCTGCGGCGGTTCTCGCTGAGGGAGTAGCGGGTGGCCGGGGTGCCGTCGGTGTGCGGGAAGTGGTGGGGGAAGTCGTCGAGGTTGGCGACGGAGGCGCCGCGCCATCCGTAGATCGCCTGGCAGGGGTCGCCGACGGCGGTCACGGCGTGGCCTGTGGTGCCGTCCGCGCCGCCGCCGCCGAAGAGCGCGGCCAGCAGGAGTCTCTGGGCCACGGAGGTGTCCTGGTACTCGTCGAGGAGGACCACCCGGTACTCGTCGCGCAGGATGGCGCCGACCTCGGGCCTGGTGAGGGCCAGCTCGGCGGAGAGTGCGATCTGGTCCCCGAAGTCCAGGAGGTCGCGGCTGCGCTTGGCCGCCCGGTAGCGCCGGGTCAGTTCGAGGAGTTCGCCCCTCGCACGGGAGGCCTCGGGGATCTTGCGGAGCTCGGCGTTGCTGAGCCGGGCGGTCTCCAGCTCTGCGAGCAGCGCGGTGTCGTGTGCGGCGAGCTGGTCCGGGCGGACGAGGTGTTCGGCGAGTTCGGCGTCCAGGGCCAGCAGGTCGCTGACGAGAGTGGGGAAGGAACGGGTCAGCGAGGGATACGGCCCCGGTGCCTCGCGCAGCACCCTGGCCGCGAGCTGGTAGCGGGTGGCGTCGGCGAGGAGGCGGGTGGTGGGTTCGAGGCCGATCCGCAGACCGTGGTCGGTGAGGAGCCGGCCGGCGAAGGCGTGGTAGGTCGAGATGCTGGGTTCGCCCGGGGGGCTGTCCGGGTCGATGGTGTCCGGGTCGGTGACCCCGGCCGCGACGAGGGCCTTGCGCACGCGCTCTGCGAGCTCTCCCGCGGCCTTGTTCGTGAAGGTGAGTCCGAGGACCTGTTCGGGGGCGACCTGTCCGGTCCCGACCAGCCAGACCACCCGGGCGGCCATCACCGTGGTCTTCCCGGAGCCGGCTCCGGCCACGATCACCTGCGGGGCGGGCGGGGCGATGATGCAGGCCGTCTGCTCCGGGGTGAAGGGAATCCCGAGGAGCTCCTTGAGCTGCTCGGGATCGGTGATACGCGGGGACACCAGACGAGGCTAACCGGACGCACCGACAACGCGTGCCCGAGCCGGTCGCGCGGGAGTCCCGTCCGCACGGCCGCAGGGCGCCCCGCCTCCTCCCGGTCGCGGGCGCGGGAGCCCGGTCCCACGGCAGAGCGTCCTGCGGCGGCAGGTGGCAGACGGCGGGTGACCGGCGCGGGAAGTCGGCAGGCTCGGGAAGGCGGCCAGGCATGGGAAGGCGGCGCGCGCGCCTGGCCGCCCGCCCACGACCGGGCACGGACGGCAGGCAGGCGGCCGCCGAAGGGCCGGCAGGGCTCGGCGCACGAGGCGCACGCCACGCCGACACGCGGCGTACGGCTCAGCGCAGCAGGGGCCGAATCATCGCGGCGCACGACCCGACTCAGCACTGCTCGGCACAGCACAGCACGGCTCGGCACAGCGCGACACTCCTCGGCACAGCACGGCTCGGCACAACACCCCGAACGCACCACCGCGCACACACCACCGCACACACCACCGCGCGTGCAGCACCCCGAACGTGCCGTCGGCGCCGTGCCCGGCGGCCGTCACTCCACGATCTGGCTGCCCTCGGGCTGCGCACTGCACGAGGCCTTGAAGGAGCAGTGGGCACAGTGCCCACCGGTCGTCGGGGTGAAGCGTTCGTCGAGGACGCGTCCCGCGGCGGTGGCCAGCAGGTCGGAGACCCACTCCCCTGACAGCGGTTCCTGTGCCTGCACCTTGGGGAGGGCGTCGCCGCCCTCCTTCTTCGGGGCGGGCTGCCGCAGCTGCACGAGTTCGGCACCCCCGAGACCGGGGCGCTCGCCGTCGAACACCTCGTCGACGGCGCCTTCGCCGACGGCGAGCTGGTAGACGGCGAGCTGGGGGTGGGCGGCCACCTCGTCCCGGGTCGGCGCTCCCTTGCCGGTCTTGAAGTCGACGACGTACGCCCGTCCCTGGCCGTCCTTCTCGACCCGGTCCATGGATCCCCGGATGCGGACGGTGTATTCGCCCGCTTCGAGGGTGACGTCGAAGCCGTGCTCGCCCGCGACGGAGGTGCGGCCTGCCCGGTCCATCACATGCCAGTGCAGGAAGCGTTCGAGGGCGGCGCGCGCCTGGTCCTTCTCCTGCCGCGACTTCCAGGGGGCGTCGAAGACGAGGCCGTCCCATACGGAGTCGAGCCGTTCCATCAGGACGTCGAGGTCGGCGGGGGTCCGCCCGGAGGCCACCTCGTCGGCGAGGACGTGGACCACGTTGCCGAACCCCTGGGCCGCTGTCGCCGGGGCGTCGGCCTTCACCTCGCGGCCCAGGAACCACTGGAGGGCGCAGGTGTTGGCGAGCTGGTCGAGCGCGCTCCCGGAGAGGGTGACGGGCTGGTCCCGGTCCCGGAGCGGGATCTCGGAGCGGGTCGGTTCGTCCATGCCCCACCAGCGGTGGGGGTGGGCGGCCGGGACCAGGGGCCGGCCCTCGTCGTCGGCGAGCGCCGCCAGACGGGCGAGCCGGTGGGCCGCGGCATCGCGCAGCGCCTCCGAGGCCGCGGGGTCGACGGTCGTCGCCCGGAGTTCGGCGACGAGTGGGGCGAGCGCGAGGGGGCGCCTGGGGCGTCCGGTGACGTCCCGGGGCTCGACGCCGAGCTCGGTGAGAAAGCGGGAGGGCTGGTCGCCGTCGTCGGCGGGGGCCTTGACCGCGGTGACGACGAGCCGTTCGCGGGCCCGGGTCGCGGCGACGTAGAAGAGGCGTCGTTCCTCGGCGAGAAGCGCTCCCGGGGTGAGCGGTTCGGCCAGGCCGTCCCGGCCGATCCGGTCCGCCTCCAGGAGCGAGCCGCGACGGCGCAGGTCGGGCCAGAGGCCTTCCTGCACTCCTGCGACCACCACCAGGCGCCATTCCAGCCCCTTGGAGCGGTGCGCCGTCATCAGGCGTACGGCGTCGGGGCGCACGGCCCGCCTGGACAGTGTGTCCGCGGCGATGTCCTGTGCGTCGACCTCCTCCAGGAAGTTGAGGGCGCCGCGCCCTCCGGTGCGCTCCTCGGCCCGCGCGGCCGTCTCGAAGAGGGCGCACACCGCGTCGAGGTCCCGGTCGGCGTTACGTCCGCCCGCTCCCCCGCGCAGCGCGGCACGCTCCAGCCTGGAGGGCCACGGGGTGCCGTTCCACAGGGTCCACAGCGCCTCCTCGGCGGTTCCACCGCCCGCAAGCAGCTCACGGGCCCTGAGCAGCAGCGCGCCGAGCCGCTGGGCGCCGCGGGCGTACGCCGGGTCGTGGGTGACCAGGCGCTCGGGCTCGGAAAGGGCACGGGCCAGCAGTTCGCCGGACGGTGGGGGTACGCGGTTCCCGGCGGCCCGCTCCTCGTCGCGCAGTGCGCGGCCGAGACGGCGCAGGTCGGCCGCGTCCATGGCGCCGAGCGGGGAGGCCAGGAGCGCGAGGGCGGTCTCGGTGTCGAGCCCTGCCGGCACCACCGCCGCCTCTCCTCCGGCCGCCTCAGCGCCGGCTTCGGCCCCCACCGCGCCGGATTCGGCCGCCTCAGCGCCGGATTCCGCCCCCACCGCGCCGGAACCGGCCGCGGGGGCCGGGCCCGGGGCGGGACGGAGCGCCGCCGTGGCGACGGCGCGCAGCGCGGTGAGCAGCGGGGCGACGGCCGGTTCGTGACGCAGCGGAAGGTCGTCGCCGTCGACCTCCAGGGGGACGCCCGCAGAGGTCAGCGCCCGGCGTACGGAGGGGATGGAGCGCCCGCCGGCGCGCACCAGGACCGCCATGTCCCGCCAGGCCACGCCGTCCTCGAGGTGGGCGCGCCGGAGCAGGTCTGCGACGTTGTCGAGCTCCGCGGAGGGGGTCGGGTAGGTGTACGCCTCGACGTGCCCGCCTCCGCGCACCGCGGACAGTTCGCGGTGGGCGCGGACCTTGTCCGAGGGCAGCCGGGTCAGCGGCATCCGGCGGGTGAGGAGCCGGGTGGCTTCGAGGAGTTTCCCGCCCGAGCGGCGTGAGGTGGTGAGGACTCCGACGGGTGCGGGCGCGCCGTCGGCGCGGCGGAAGGTGTCGGGGAAGTCGAGGATGCCGTTCACGTCGGCGCCCCGGAAGGCGTAGATCGACTGGTCGGGGTCACCGAAGGCGATCAGGGTGCGTCCGCCACCGGTCCCCGGCGCGGCGCCGGCGGCGTTGCCCGCGAGGGCGTGCAGCAGCCGCACCTGGGCGGGGTCCGTGTCCTGGTACTCGTCGACGAGTACCGCGTCGTAGCTCCGGGCCAGGACGGCCGCGACCTCGGGCCGTTCGGCGAGCAGGACGGCCCGGTGCACCAGCTCGGCGTAGTCGAGGACGCCCTGGGCGTCCAGTACGTCCAGGTACTCGGCGAGGAACTGGGCGGCGGCACCCCAGTCCGGGCGGCCGGTGCGGCGGGCGAAGGCGGCCAGCGAGTCGGGTCCCAGGCCCAGCTCGCGGCTGCGGGCCAGCACCGCGCGCACCTCGTCTGCGAAGCCACGGGTGGTCAGGCAGGCGCGCAGTTCGTCGGGCCAGCGGACGTGGGCGAGCCCGGCGCGCTCCAGGCCCAGCTGACCGGCGAGGAGCTCACGGACGGCGACGTCCTGCTCCGGTCCGGAGAGCAGGCGCAGCGGATCGGCGAAGAGGTCGGCGTCCTGGTGGGCGCGGACCAGGGCGTAGCAGTACGAGTGGAAGGTGGTGGCCTGCGGGCCGCGCGCTCCGCCGAGCCTGGCCGCCATCCTGTCGCGCAGCTCCACCGCCGCCTTGCGGCTGAAGGTGAGGACGAGGACGCGGGCGGGGTCGTCGCCCCGGGCCACGCGCCGGGCGACGGTCTCGACGAGTGTGGTGGTCTTGCCGGTGCCCGGCCCCGCGAGCACCAGAAGCGGCCCGCTCCGGTGGTCAACCACCGCACGCTGCGGTGCGTCCAGGAGAGGGGGTTCCACGGAGCCCGGTGGCGTGCGCACCAGCCGGTACGCGCCCGGGGCCCGCCGCCGTGTCTGACGGTGCGGGCCGTTCCGGGTGGTGGAGGAGGAGCTCACGTGGATCGCCGGTCCTGGTGGGTGTTCCCGGTCTGCGTGGTGGTCCGGCGTGCCGGTGGCCACCGCCCGGGTGTGACGGATGGTGCTGGTGCCCCGACGGCGACGGCCCTGCCGTGACGGGACGGGACGGATTCGCTGCGGGAACGGATCGTGACGGGAACGAACGGGTGAGGGAGCGGAGTGTGCCGCGCAGGGACGACGCTACGCCAGTGGTGGCGCGGAAACCGGGCGCCGGAACGCGTCCCTGGTCACACGGCGCCGGTGCCGCGCCGGCGTCCCGCGCACGGGCCCGGCGCCTCCACCGGCAAGGCGCCCGTCCCGGCGCGGCCCGATGGCGGAAGCTGTCAGGTGTGAGCTTCCTCGCCGGGACCGCCGGTCCCGTCCCACCTGGCGCGCCTCATGTCGATGCGTGGGACGTGCCCCTCCGCCTCGCGCGGGGCCGTGCGCAGCGGGGTGCCCTCCTCGCGGTACCGGCCGAGTGCCCGTTGTTCGTGGCCGGGCAGGAGCACCCCGTCGGCCCGTACGACGCGCCACCAGGGCACCGCGGACCCGTAGAGCGCCATCGCCCGGCCGACCTGTCTCGGCCCGCCGTCGCCGAGCCACTCGGCGACGTCGCCGTACGTCATGACGCGGCCGGGCGGGATGAGATCGGCCACGTCCAGGACGCGCTCGGCGTACTCGGGCAGTTCGGCGGCCACGGGGCTCGCGGGCAGGCCACCGGCCCCGTCGCCGCTCCTGCGGTCTTGGCTCATCCGACCCATACTGCCGTACGCCACCGACAGCCGGCCCTGGGCGGTGTCAGACCGGTCACAGACCGTGCGCGCCGGGGCGGATCGGCGTATGTTGCGCATCGCGCCCGCGCAATGCACCCTGATGCCCCCCTCTGTCTGCGTGCCGTGCCACCATCGTGCGGGCGGTGACCGGGTGATACGAGACAGCGAAGATTCTTCAGAGGCTAAGGAGCAGGGCGTGCAGCCACCGAAGGCGGCCGACGCCTCTGACGCCGAGCCGCGCCCCGACGCGTCCGGCGCTCCGGACACCGAGGAGGCCCCGGGGCGGTCGCGGGGCCGTCCGACGGGGTCGACCCTCGCGTCGGCCGAAGCCGGGCTGACCGACCGGGTCTCGGGGGACGAGCCGCTGCTCCCCGCCCGGGTGCACCGCCCGTCGGATCTGCTGCGGCTCCTCGTCGGGGTCCTGGCGATCGCTCTGCTGCTCGCGGTCGCCGCGTTCGCCCAGGGGACCACCACCGGCCTCGAGGACGACATCTCCAAGGGCACCGACCAGGCTCCCGACCTGCTGATCAAGCTGGCCGGCCTGGTGTCGAGCATCGCCGTGCTCCTGGTGCCGGTCGCCTTCGCGATCGAGCGTCTGGTGAAACGCGACGGGCTGCGGATCGCGGACGGCGTGCTCGCGGCGGTGCTCGCGCACGGCGTGACCCTGGCCACCGATCTCTGGGTCGCGAGGTCGGCGCCGGGGACGATCCGGGACGCGTTGACGCAACCGCAGCCAGGTGACGCGCTCACCGACCCCGTGCACGGGTACCTCGCCCCCGTCATCGCCTACATGACGGCCGTCGGGATGGCCCGCAGGCCGCGCTGGCGGGTCGTGCTGTGGGTGGTGCTGCTGCTGGACGCCTTCGCGATGCTGGTCGGCGGCTACACCACACCGTTCTCGATCGTCCTCACGGTGCTCATCGGGTGGACGGTGGCCTACGGCACGCTCTACACGGTGGGCTCGCCCAACGTCCGCCCGACCGGGCAGCACCTGATGGCCGGACTGCGTCATGTCGGCTTCCGTCCGGTGGCGGCGATGCGCACCGAGGACGCGCACGACACCGTCGACCAGAGCGAACGGGGCCGGCGCTACCTGGTCACGCTGGAGGACGGGCCACCGCTGGACGTCACCGTCGTGGACCGTGAACAGCAGGCCCAGGGCTTCTTCTACCGGGTGTGGCGCAGGCTCACCCTGCGCAGCATCACCCAGCGCCGTTCGATCCAGTCCCTGCGCCAGGCGCTGGAGCAGGAGGCGCTCCTGGCGTACGCGGCGATCGCCGCCGGGGCCAACGCCCCGAAGCTGATCGCCACCTCCGAGCTGGGTCCCGACGCCGTGATGCTCGTGTACGAGCACATCGGGGGACGTTCCCTGGACGCGCTGGAGGACGAGGAGATCACCGACGACCTGGTGCGAGGCGCCTGGCAGCAGGTCAAGGCCCTCCAGTCGCGGCGGATCGCCCATCGCAGGCTCACCGGCGACGCGATCCTGGTGGATCGTTACGGCACGGTGTTCGTGACCGATCTGCGGGGCGGTGAGATCGCGGCGGGCGATCTGATCCTGCGGATGGACATCGCCCAGCTGCTCACCACCACGGGGCTGCGGGTGGGTGCCGAGCGGGCGGTCGCCGGGGCGCTCGCGGTGCTCGGTCCCGACGCCGTCGCCGACTGCCTTCCGCTGCTCCAGCCGATCGCACTGAGCCGGTCCACGAGGGCGACGCTCCGCCGGCTCGCCCGGGAGCGGTCGCAGCGCGAGCGTGAGGCGGTGCTGGAGGCCTCGCAGGCGGCCAAGCAGGCCAAGGCCGAGGAGCACGACACCTCCGCCGGCGACCGCAAGGCCGTACGCAAGTCGCTGCGCACCGAGAAGCAGGCGGAGAAGCGGGCGATGGACGACGCCCTGGAAGAGGCCCGCGAGGAGGACATGCTGGCCCAGATCCGCCGCGAGGTGCTGCTGATCAGACCGCAGGCCCCGGTGGAACCGGTGCGGCTGGAACGCATCAAGCCGCGGACCCTCTTCAGCTTCATCGCGGGCGCGATCGCCGCCTACTTCCTGATCTCGCAGGTCACCGAGGCGGACTTCGGCACGGTGGTGGAGCAGGCGGAGTGGGGCTGGGTGGCCGCGGCACTGGGCTTCTCCGCCCTGAGCTACGTCGCCGCGGCGATGAGCCTGCTCGGCTTCGTGCCGGAGCGGGTGCCCTTCGGGAAGACGGTGCTGGCGCAGGTGGCCGGATCGTTCGTGAAGATCGTGGCTCCGGCGGCGGTCGGGGGCGTGGCGCTGAACACACGCTTCCTCCAGCGCGCGGGGGTGCGTCCGGGGCTCGCCGTCGCGAGTGTGGGCGCGTCCCAGCTCTTCGGCCTGGGCGCCCACATCATGCTGCTGGCCCTGTTCGGGTATCTCACCGGCACCGAGAAGACGCCGGACTCGCTCACCCCGTCCAGGACGGTGATCGCGGGTCTGCTCACGGTCGCGGTGCTGGTGCTGGTCGTGACGGCGATCCCGTTCATGCGGAAGTTCGTCGTCACCCGGGTGAGGTCGCTGTTCGCCGGAGTGGTGCCCCGCATGCTCGACGTGGTGCAGCGTCCGCAGAAGCTGATCACCGGCATCGGCGGGATGCTGCTGCTGACCGGCCTGTTCGTCATGTGCCTGGACGCCTCGATCCGCGCCTTCAGCGGCCCCGACGTCCCCCAGCTCAGCTACGCCAGCATCGCGGTGGTCTTCCTCGCGGGCAACGCCCTCGGGTCGGCCGCTCCCACCCCCGGCGGTATGGGGGCGGTTGAGGGGGCGCTGACCCTCGGTCTGATCGCGGTGGGGCTCCCGAAGGAGGTCGCCGCACCGGCGGTGCTCCTGTACCGCGTGATGACGCTGTGGCTGCCGGTGCTCCCCGGATGGATCTGCTTCAACCAGCTGACCCGCAAGGGCGAGCTCTGAGGCGCCTTACGCCGGTCCGTGCGGCCGAACCCTGCGGCCCGAGAGCTGACGGCGGAGCGGGCAGCTCCCGGCAGGCCGCCGACGGCCTCCGCCGTTCGTCACGTCACGTGCCCGGAACGGCACCCCTCAGGTGTCAACCGAGGGTTGACACTGCTTGAGGTGGCAACCTACGGTTGACACATGTCGACCGATCCCAGCATCTCGTCATCCGTACGTCTCGACGACCTCATCGTGGCCATCAAGAAGGTGCACGCCGAACCGCTCGAGCAGTTGCAGGACGCGGTCCTCGCCGGTGAGCACCTCGGCGAGGTGGCCGACCATCTGATCGGGCACTTCGTGGATCAGGCCCGCCGGTCGGGAGCCTCTTGGACGGACATCGGCCGCCGCATGGGCGTCACCCGGCAGGCCGCCCAGAAGCGCTTCGTGGCCAAGGAGTCGGTCGACCTGTCGGCCGGCGAGGGCTTCAACCGCTACACCACCCGTGCGCGCAAGGCCGTGATGACCGCTCACAGCGAGTCGCTGGCAGCGCGGAACACCGAGGGCGCCCCCGAACATCTCCTCCTCGGCATCGTCGCCGAACCGGACGGCTTGGCCGCCAAGGCCCTCGTGGCCCAGGGCGTCCCCCTGGAGGCCGCCCGCGAGGCGGCCCTCGCCGCCCTGCCGCCGGCGGCCGACGAGGTCCCCGAGCTGGTGCCCTACGGCCCCGACGCGAAGAAGGTCCTGGAGCTCACCTTTCGCGAGGCCCTCCGGCTCGGGCACAACTACGTCGGCACGGAGCACCTGCTTCTCGCCCTGCTGGAGCACGAGAACGGCTCCGGTGTGCTGAGCGGGCTCGGAGTCGGCAAGCAGCGGACCGAGGAGTACCTGACGGAGGTTCTGGCGAAGTTCGCCGGGACGAACGAGGCAGGCGGGGACGGAGAGGGCTGACCCCTCGCCGGTTCCGGATGCCCCGGAGGAGCCGGGCGCGCGGCGCCGGTGTCCCGGAGGAGCCGGGCGCGCGGCGCCGGCCCCTCCGGGACACACACCGCGCGCCCTTCGGTGACAGCACTTCGGAACATACGAGCGAGTCATGCCACTCGCATGGACCGCGCCCCGCGCGCGCTCCCGTGCCCCGCAGCACGATGGGTCCATGAGGACCTCCCCCGCCCTGCGTGCCGCCGCCCTCCTCGCCACCGTCACCGTGCTGCTGCCGCTGGCGGCGTGTTCGGACGAGGATGACGACGGAGGGACGGCGACACCGTCGGCCGCCTCCACGGCGTCGCCCACGGCGACACCGAAGGACCTGGCCTCCCAGAAGCTCGACTGGAAGCCCTGCCCCGCCCCCAACGAGGCCCAGGGCAGCGGGACCTCGCCCTCACCGCTTCCCGGCGGAGCCGCCTGGGAGTGCTCCTTCATGGACGCCCCCCTCGACTACGGGGATCCGGGGGGACGCACCATCGAGCTGGCCCTCATCCGCGCCGCCGCCCGGAACAAGGAGCGGCGGATCGGCTCCCTGATCTTCAACTTCGGCGGACCGGGTGCCTCGGGCGTCGCCACGCTGCCGTCCTTCGGCACCGACTACGACGCTCTGCGCACCCGCTACGACCTGGTCAGCTTCGACCCGCGCGGGGTGGGCCGCAGCGAGGGCGTCGAATGCTCGGACGACGAGACGCTCGACGCCCGCTACGAGAAGGACGGCACCCCGGACGACTCCGAGGAGGAGAAGGCGTTCGTCGAGGACCAGAAGGCGTACATCGCGGACTGCGAGGAGAACTCCGGGGACGAACTCCCCTACGTCGGCACCACGAACGCGGCCCGGGACATGGACCTGCTGCGCCAGGTGCTCGGCGACGACAAGCTGTACTACTTCGGGATCTCCTACGGCACCGAGCTCGGCGGTGTCTACGCGCACCTGTACCCGAAGAAGGTCGGGCGGGCCGTCCTGGACGCGGTCGTCGACCCCACGGAGGACTCCCTGGAGTCCTCGCTCGGCCAGACCGAGGGCTTCCAGCTCGCCCTGGACAACTTCACCGCGGACTGCGCCGAACGCGACGACTGCAAGCTGCCCGGCGCGACGTCGAAGGAGATCCAGGACTGGATCGGGGACCTGCTGGCGAAGCTGGAGAAGAAGCCCGTCCCCGGGCTCGGGGAGCGGGAGCTGACGGAGACGCAGGCCACCACGGGAATCGCCTCGGCCCTGTACTCCAAGGAGACCTGGCCCCTGCTGGAGCAGGGCCTCGACGAGGCCGACGCCGGGAACGGCGGTCTGCTGCTCGCCCTCGCCGACTCGCTGAACGGCCGTTCCGAGGACGGCCGCTACGACAACTCGAACGCCGCCAACGCCGCCATCAACTGCGCGGACTCCAAGCAGCGTTACACCCTGGAGGAGACCAGGAAGGCGCTCCCCCGGTTCCGTGAGGCGTCACCGGTCTTCGGCGACTACCTGGGCTGGGGGCTCATGGCCTGCACCGGCTGGCCGGTGGTGGGCGCCTGGGACACACCGGACGTCAGCGCGCCCGGCTCGGCCCCCATCCTGGTCGTCGGCAACACCGGTGACCCGGCGACACCGTACGCCGGTGCGAAGGCCATGGCGGCCCAGCTCGGCAAGGGCGTCGGGATCGAGCTCACGTACAAGGGCGAGGGCCACGGGGCGTACAACGGCGGCAGCACCTGCGTGCAGCGGACCGTCGACGCCTACCTGCTCGCGGGGAAGGTCCCGAAGTCGGGGACGGTCTGCGAGTGACCTTCCGCAGGCAGGCGAAGGGGGCGGGTTCCGTCGACGGAACCCGCCCCCTTCGCTTCGCACACGGTCCAGGGCCTCTCGTCCGGATCGTGCCGGGCTCGCGTGCCCTGATGCCTGATCCGGCCTGATCGGCCGAAGGGCCTAGTAGACCGGCTTCTCCGGCTCGACCTGGTTGACCCAGCCGATGACACCGCCGCCGACGTGCACCGCGTCGGCGAAGCCCGCCGACTTGAGGACCGCGAGGACCTCCGCACTGCGGACACCCGTCTTGCAGTTCAGGACGATGCGCCTGTCCTGGGGCAGGTCCTGGAGGGCGTTGCCCATCAGGAACTCGTTCTTCGGGATCAGCCGGGAACCGGGGATCGAGACGATCTCGTACTCGTTCGGCTCGCGTACGTCGATGATCTCGATCTTCTCGTCGCCGTCGATCCACTCCTTGAGCTGCTTGGGAGTGATCGTGGAACCGGCAGCCGCCTCCTGGGCCTCCTCGGACACGACGCCGCAGAAGGCCTCGTAGTCGATGAGCTCGGTGACGGTGGGGTTCTCGCCGCAGACCGCGCAGTCGGGGTCCTTGCGGACCTTGACCTGGCGGTACTGCATCTCCAGGGCGTCGTAGATCATCAGACGGCCGACCAGCGGGTCACCGATACCGGCGAGCAGCTTGATGGCCTCGTTGACCTGGATGGAGCCCACGGACGCGCAGAGCACGCCGAGGACACCGCCCTCGGCGCAGGAGGGAACCATGCCGGGCGGCGGCGGCTCCGGGTAGAGGCAGCGGTAGCAGGGGCCGTGCTCCGACCAGAAGACGGACGCCTGGCCGTCGAAGCGGTAGATCGAGCCCCAGACATAGGGCTTGTTCAGCAGGACCGCGGCGTCGTTGACCAGGTAGCGGGTGGCGAAGTTGTCCGTGCCGTCCACGATCAGGTCGTACTGGGCGAAGATCTCCTTCACGTTCTCGGCTTCGAGCCGCTCCTCGTGGAGGATGACGTTCACCAGGGGGTTGATCCCCTGCACGGTCTCCTTGGCCGACTGGGCCTTGGACTTGCCGATGTCGGCCTGGCTGTGGATGATCTGGCGCTGCAGGTTCGACTCGTCGACCTCGTCGAACTCGACGATGCCGAGCGTGCCGACACCGGCCGCGGCCAGGTACATCAGAGCGGGCGAGCCGAGGCCGCCGGCTCCGACACAGAGCACCTTCGCGTTCTTCAGCCGCTTCTGTCCGTCCATCCCGACATCCGGGATGATCAGGTGGCGGGAGTACCTGCGGACCTCGTCGACGGTGAGCTCAGCAGCTGGCTCGACCAGGGGTGGCAGCGACACAGGAACCTCAACAATGCAGGTGGTCGGTTTCTACGTACTTCATCTACGTACGGTTGTTCTCCCGTAACACTGCCACGCCCCTCCTCATTCCGAGATACCGGGTCCGATCCGCGAGACGAATTCGTCCCAGTAGCTGGGCAGCGCCGCGAATGGGTCGGTCTGCCCCGATACGCCGTCCCGGTCCGTGAAGAAGATCGTCCCCGCGCCGTGCCAGCGGGCGATACGCATGGCCTCCTCCAGGTGTGTGCGGGGGACCCCGTGGACGAGGTGCGCGAACCGGCCCGGCGCGTAGCCCGCGGTCCACTCGGCCACCTGGGACCAGCGGTAGTCCGTCCAGGGTCCGCGGAAGGTGACCAGCTGGTCGGCGGCCTCCGCGTAGCCCGGGTACGGGTGGGTGTCGTGGCCCAGCACCAGCAGTCCGCCCTCCTCCCCGCCCGGGCCGTCGCCGTCCGCGAGGAGCGCGGCGAGGGTACTGGTCAGCCGGCGGACGGCCGGGAGGCCCTCGCGCCCGGACGGA
The DNA here is from genome assembly GCF_042755185.1 of Streptomyces sp. NPDC059166. Lineage (NCBI taxonomy): Bacteria > Bacillati > Actinomycetota > Actinomycetes > Kitasatosporales > Streptomycetaceae > Streptomyces > Streptomyces sp. NPDC059166. Next base: position 100,912 of record NZ_JBHZCI010000019.1, read on the forward strand.
CAGCGGTCCAGGTAGAAGCCGCCGACGCGGTACCAGTCGAGGTAGGCCTGTGCGTCGGCCACCAGCTCACCGAAGGGCCGGCCCCCGAAGGCCAGGTCGATGTGGCCCAGCAGCCTGCCCCCGCCGGCCCGGACGGTGTCCTCGGGGGCCTCGGAGTGCAGGGCGCGTTCGCGTGCGTTGCGCAGCCGCCCGGCGGCCTCCAGGCAGTGCGGGTCGGGTCTGGCGCCCGGACCGTTGTCGATGTTGAGGACCGCCCAGTGCAGTGGTGTGCCGGGCCTGCTGAGCCCGGCCCACTCCACGGGAGCGAGCAGCGGGTGGGCGTACCCCGGCACGCCCACCCCGAGCTGCTGTGCCCCGCCGGTCCGCGTGGTGGCGCCGGTACCGGTCAGATGCGGCACGCCGCCTCCATCCAGATGTCGGCGAGTGACTCCTCCAGGTTGATCCGGGGCCGCCAGCCGAGCCTGTCCCGGGCGGTGCGCACATCGGCCTGCTGCCAGGCACCGCAGCCGTCCGGGTACGGGGACGGGTTGGGAGGCCCCGCGAGGTGCTCCATGGCCGACTCGCTGGAGGCGCGGGGGGCTCCGATGGGGAGCCGGGCCTGCGGTGCGTCGACCTCGTGCAGCGCCCCCGCGTACCCGGCGACGCGGGCGAGGACCGCTGCCGCGTCACGCAGGCGTACCGCCCGGCCGGTGCCGATGTTGACGACCCCCTGGGCCGCGGAGAGCGAGGCCGCGTGCACGGCACGTGCCACGTCGCGCACGTCGACGAAGTCGCGCTGCACCCCGAGGCCGCTGAGCTTGAGCTCCGGGTCCCCCGTCTGCATGGCGCGGCGCATCGTCTCGGCGAGCCGGCCGAGCGGGGAACCGGCCGGGGTCCCGGGCCCCACCGGGGAGAAGACCCTGAGGACGACCGCGTCCAGGCCGGAGCCGAGGACCAGCTCCGTGGCGGCGAGCTTGCTCACCCCGTACGGGCCTCCCGGGCGGGGCACCGCGTCCTCCGCGGTGGACGAACCGGGCTGCGAGGGCCCGTACTCCGAGGCGCAGCCGACCTGTACGAGACGCGCGCTGCAGCCACTGCGGCGCATGGCCTCGCAGACGGTGGCCACGGCGACGGTGTTGTGCCGGGTCAGGTCCCGGGCTCCGCCGCGTGTGGCACCCGCGCAGTTCACCACGACCCCGGGGTGGACTGCGTCCAGGAAGCGGGTGAGCGCTCCGGGACTGCCGCCGGCGAGGTCGAAGCGTACGTCGGCGTCGTCACCGCGCCCGAGGGCCGTGAGGTGCACGGCGGGGTCGGCGAGCAGCCGGTCGGCGACGAAGCGGCCGAGGAATCCGTTGGCTCCGAGCAGCAGAACCCTCATCGCGCACCCCCTCGGTGCCGACGGCGTGCTGCCGGTGCGGGGGATTGGGGGGTCATGTCCGGTGTCTCCTTGAGGTTCGTGGTCGTGCGGTGGGAAGACCCGCGGCGTCGGCTCCGCGGGGCAGGACTGGACCGGCCGTGCGGCTGTCGGCGGACCTGGGCAGGGCCGGCTGTGCCGGCCTGCCGCGATCCGCCGGTCAGCCCCGGGCCGAGGCGTGGGCGGACGCCCTGGTGAGGGCGACCGAGGCGTGGACCAGCAGCCCGAGGGCGGCGGTGGCGCAGGCGAGCAGGGGTACCCCGGCGGGACCGGCCGTGGCGACGACCGCGTCGACGGGACGTGCGAGGAGGTCCAGGCCGGGCAGGCGTCCGGCGAGGACGAGGAAGGGCGCGGCGACCTCGACGGCGCAGGCGGCCGCGAGTCCGGTGGCGGCCGGTTCCGGGAAGCCGTGAACGGCCAGCAGACGCGCGAGGAAGAGCAGCGCCCCCAGTGCGACCGGGCCCGCCGGGCCGCTGCCGGGTTGGCCGAGGCCGGCGAGGTGCACCAGTGCGGTCAGCGCGCAGAGGTACAGGGCGACGACGCCGAGGAGCAGTGGGCGTACCCCCGCGCCGAACTCCGACAGTGCGTGGGAGCCGGCGAGCCGGTGGCGCGCGTGCCGGGCGAAGAGGTGCGCGCACCAGGCGGCCGGGGCGAGGGAGAGCGCGAGGCCGAGGAGGGGGGCGGGGGTGGCGGTCCAGTGACCGTCCGGCCCGCCGCTGATCACCTGGGCCATCAGGTCCTCCCCGTACACGGCGTAGCCGAGGAGCCAGCAGACGTACGGCGTGACTCCCCCCGCGTTCTCCGGCGCGCGCAGCGGTCCGGAGCGCAGGCAGAGGCGGAGCGTCAGGGCGACGAGCAGGGCTCCGGTGGCGGTCACCGCGATGCGGGCCTCGCCGCCGAGCACGCCCTCGGTGGCCCGCAGGGCTCCGGCTGTGGCGAGGCAGGCCGCGCCGGGCAGCAGCGCCCAGAGCGTCCATCCGGCGCGGGCGTCCCGGGCGGGACGTGGCCCCGGCCGGGAGGCGCGGGGGACGCGCCGGCCCGCGCCCGGCACCCGTGCGTAGAGCTCCTCGGCGAGTGAGAAGACGTCCCGGTGCCGGTAGCGGGCGGCGACCCGGTCGGTGAGTCCGTGGGCCTCCAGGCCCGCGGCGATCTCCAGGGGGTCGACGGCGCGCTCGCAGAGATCCCGGTGCCGGTGCATCAGCACCTTCACGGGGTCGGCGGGACCCCGCCGGGCCGCGGACCGCCGGGCGGGACGGTAGGCGATCTCGGGCGCGCGGACGGCGGAGCGGACCGCTCCCTGCCCCGTCGGCTCCCCGTCGGCGTCGGTGTCCTGGGCGTCGGGCTGTCTGCCCACGAGGGCTCCTCGGTGATCGTTGCCGTCTCTGTCGTCACGCATGGCCGTCTCCCGCTCCGCCCGCGCGGGCGCACTCCGCATCCGTGGCCCAGCTCGGCACGTGTGAGGCGCCGGCGGTCGGGCCGGCGGGAACGCCGGCGGAGGCCGGGAGGGCCGGTCCCCCCGGGGCGGCGCCGACCGGCTGCGGAGTCAGGGCGGCCGGCACGTGGGCCTCCGGCGGAAGGGCGAACGGGCGCGGCCTGCCGCCCGTGTCCCGGGCGTCCGCCGACGCGGGCCAGCGGGCCGGGGCCTGCCCCACCAGATCCAGGTAGATGCCGCGGAACGCCTCGAGGTTCTGCTCGACGGTGAAGAGCTCAAGGGCCCTGGCCCGCGCCGCCGCGCCCAGGCGCGCCCGGCGCTCGGGGTCGCGCAGGAGCGCGACGCAGGCGTCTGCGAGGGCGCGTGGGTTGCGCGGGGGGACCACCAGTCCGGTGCCGCCCACGACCTCGACCACCGCGCCCACGTCCGTCGAGACGGTCGCCCGTCCGCAGAACATGGCTTCCACCAGGCTGATGGGAAAGCCTTCGACGACGCTGGAGAGCACGACGACTCCGCCGGCGGCGTAGGCCTCGGCGAGGTCGGGCACCTCCGGGCCGCCGATCTCCTCGAAGGTGACCGGGTTGTCGCCCTCGGCGTGGGGGTCCACCGCCTCGTCGGGGAAGAGCTGGGCGGCCAGCGCCCGGCACTGGGTGAGGTAGGCGTCCCCCTCGCCCTCACCTTCCTGGACCGGTGCGCCGAAGATCCGCAGCCGGGCGTCCGGTTCGGCCCTGCGCACCTCCGCGAAGGCGTGGAGCAGGGCGATCAGATCCTTGGCGGGCTCGATCCGGCCGATCCACACGAGCGTGGCGGGCCCGCCCTCGTCATCGGCGTCCCCCACGGCCCGGAAGCGCTCCGCCTCCATGCCCGGGTACACCGTGCGCACCCTGTCCCGGTCGGCTCCGAACCGCTCCTGCCAGCGGCGCACATGGGTGTTCCCCGGGGTGATCAGCGCGGCCTCGCGGTACACCTCGGAGGCGAGCAGTCCGTGGAAGTTGGCGAGCAGGGCGCGCACCGGCGCGCCGACCTCGGCTTCCGGCGCCGCGAGATAGTGGGAGCGCAGCGGTACGCCGTGCTCCGTGACCAGCAGCGGTACTCCGAAGAAGCGTTTGGCCAGCAGTCCGGGGAGTGCGGCCGCCCCGCCCGACGCGGCGTGGCAGAGGTCGACGGCGCCGAGGCCGTCCTCGTCGTACCAGTCGAGGGAGAGGGGGCGCAGCGCGCGCTCCAGCTCGGTCGCGAAGGCCAGGTAGTCGGGGACGGTGGCGCTGTGGACCGTGCGTCCGGTGCCCGGCGCCCGGCAGGCGGACTCCACGATCCGCACGGTCGTCTCCGAGCGCAGGGCGGTGGTGAGTCCCCCCTTCTCCCTGGCCAGTTCGGCGAGGCCGTGGAGGCCGCCCGCGAAGAGGGCGGAGGCGGTGGCGGGGTAGCCGCGGCCGGCTTCGGAGCCGGACTCCGTCCCGGCGCAGACGGCTCCGACCAGGGCCGCGACGTCCTCCTCGTAGCGGCGCCGGTCCCGGCGGCCGTAGGAGCGTCCCAGCCCGGTGGCGAGCCTGCCGTTCAGTCCACGGCGGCGGCGCGCGTGCCGGGGGTGGTCCTCACCCGTCCACATCGGCGCCGTACGGACGTGCCCGACGTGGTCGGGGAGCCTCACCCAGCCCCGGCGTTCCTGCTCGGCGGAACGGCTGAGCGCGAAGAGGTCGAACTCGTGCTGGGGAAGACCTCGCACCAGGCGGTCGCACCAGAGCCTGGACTCACCGTTCGCATACGGGTAACCACCTTCCGTGAGGAGTCCGATCCGCACGAGCACACCCCCGATCTCCCTTGTGGGCAGCCGCCGTTGCTCGGCGACTGACAGCGGGACGACCGTATGCGGACACACCGGTGGCACGACGGACGGTTGTCCGTCGTGCCACCGAAAGGGGTGAACCGTCGTAACTTTCCCGCGCCAGTCGCGTTCTGTTGCGATACACGGGGAGATCGGTGACACAGGGTCAGGCCGCGGCCTGCCCCGGACCGGCGGGAGTCCGCGCGGGGCGCCGTGACCGGGGGCGGGCCCCGGGGGGACTCAGTTCCCCGGGTGCACCCAGGGGTTGGGGCGGCACTTGATGCCGTCGATGTCCAGCGTCTTGGTCTGCTGCTGCATCACCGGCGCCAGGGCACCGGGGGTGCGGCAGTTCACGTGGTTGTGGCCGAGCCGGTGGCCGACCTCGTGGTTGATCAGCATCTGACGGTAGGCGTAGAGCTTGTCCGGGCCGAAGGTCGAGGCGCCCTGCGCCCACCGGTAGGCGTTGATCATCACGCGGTCGGTGGCGGCGGAGTCGCAGGAGACGTTGTCCTCCGTGGTGTCCAGGCCCGACTTCTCGCACCAGACACCCGTGGTCCCCGGGCTCGCGAGGGTGATGACGAAGTCGGGCTCACCGGAGGAGATCCGCTCGAAGGTCATGGCACCGCCGTGCGCCCAGCTCCGGTCGTCGTTCAGCGTCGCCTGCACCGCATGCGCGAAGAGCCCCGCGTCGAGGCCGAGCCCCTTCTCGACGTCGATCCGGTACCGGTACTTCCGTCCCTCACCGGGAGCCTTGGCGAGCCCCGGCACCGCCTCGAACTTCCCCGACGCCTTCAGGTCCGGCGCCAGCGGGAACGGCGCCGCCATCTTCTGGGCGTACGACAGGGGCTTGACCTGCTGGCTCCGCAGCTCGGGAGCGGGACGCTCCACCGAGCGGGAGGCGTCCCCGGAGTCCTGCCGGTCGACGTCCGAGGACTTCGGACCGTCCACCGTGCTTCCGGGATCCTGCGCCACCTGTCCGGCGACCACGACGGCGAGGACCGTGGTCACGGCGGCGGCCGCGATCCCGGTGAAGGTGCGGCCCTTGCCTCCCCTGGCGCTCCTGCCGCCCTCGTCCTGCCCGGCGTCGCCGGCGGGTGCGACCGGCTCGTCCGGCACGTCCCCGGACCCGTCCGCGGGCACGACACGCCTGGGCGGCGTGTCGAACGCCTCCAGGAACTCCCTTCGCGGGCCCGGGACCAGGGCGGCGGTGCCGGCCTGGGGGCCCGCCGTACGCCGCTCGGGCGCCTGCTGCCGGGAGACGGCGGCCTGCCGGGGGCGGAAGAGGTCCTGACCGCCCGGACCGCCGGGGTCCCGCCGGCCGGAGTCGTACGCCTGCTGCGTCCCGGTGCCCCAGCCGCCGCCCGCCTCGCGCTGCTCGGGGTGTCCGCCGCGTACCGGCGGGACGTCGAGGGACGGGCTGTGACCGCCCTGCGGCTCCGGGGTGGCGGTGTCCCTCCCGCGGCGCCCGGTGCCCCGGGCCGGTTCGGCGCCGGATGCGCCGGTCCCGGTGTCGCTCCGGATGGCCTCAGGGCCCCTTCGGCTGTGTCGTCCCACGCCCCGGATCAGCTCCCGCCACGTTCGTCCAGCAGTTCCCGGAAGGCCTGGGCGACCGCCTCCGGGTACTCCATCATCGCCACGTGCCCGGCGTCGGGCAGTGTCAGCAGGCGCGAGTCGCGGAAGGCCGCGGACGCCTTGCGTGCCATCCGGTACGAGACGAGCTGGTCCCGTCCGCCGTACACCAGGAGGGTCGGTGCGAGCACCCGCTCGGCCTGGCGCCAGAGCCCCTGCTGTCCGCCCAGCGTGTAGGCATCGACGATGCCCCGTGCCGAGCGCGCCATGGCGTCCCAGAAGTACGGCAGTTCCAGCCTGCGCTCCATCTCGGCCACCGCGTGGCGGAAGGCTTCGTCGGAGATGCGTGCCGGATCGCCGTAACAGAGTGCCATGGCGCCGCGGGTGCGCTGTTCCGCGGTCCAGCCGCGGGTGAGGCGTGCGAACAGCGATGCGACGCCCGGCAGTGCGAGCAGGGCGGTCGGCACGGCGGGGCGCTGGACCCGGATCTCGGGCAGGGCCGGGGAGATCAGGGTCAGTGTGCGCACCAGATCGGGCCTGGCGGCCGCGACCCGGGTGGCAACCGCGCCGCCCAGAGAGTTCCCGAAAAGGTGAACGGGGCCGCGCCGCGCCGCGTCGAGCAGCCGGATCACGGCCCGGGCGTGTCCGTTGACGGAGTAGTTGCCGTCGTCCGGCGGCGGGGAGTCGCCGAAGCCGGGGAGATCGAGCGCCTCGCTGTCGAGCGTGTCCGCCAGCAGCGGCATCAGGGCCGACCAGTTCTGGGAGGAGCCGCCGAGGCCGTGCACGAACAGCGCGGGTTCGGCGGCCGGGGTGTCCGCCGGGCGGGAACGGACGGTCAGGCTGAGCCCGGGCAGTGCGACGGAGCGCAGCTCCTCCCCCTCCGCGACCCGTACGGCACTGACCGTGGGTGCCACCGCGGCGGCGGCGGCCTGGATACCGGGCAGCTCGGTCGAAGACATGCGGCAATGTTACGAGATGATCACGCGATGATTCATGTGTTCGCGGTCACAGGCCGCATAGCGTCCCCGGAGGGTTGCTCCTACGCTGCAAGGGAAGGAAGGGAGACGCCATGACGGTCGATCCGAGCGACCCGGACACCTTCGACGATCCGCAGCCGGACGAGCCGGCCCCGGAGGTCCCGCGGGCGGACAGCGCCGAGCAGCGCGCCCCCGTCCGGCCCGAGCGCGACGAGCCGCTCACCGGACGCGATCACTCCGCCGCCGACGAGGCGGACGCGGCCGAACAGGCGCGCGTCGTCACGGAGGACGAGGACGATTACCGGTAGATCGCACCGCTTTGCGATGGTGACCGGCATATCTGCGCCTTCCGCAGCCGTCCGGTCCGTGAAATTCTGCGTCCGCGCCGCGCGCACCCGGGTTACTCAAAAGTACGATGTCCCCACGGCGCAGCGTGCACGGTACGACTGTGTTCGAACACGAATTTGGGAGGCGGCGTGACAGCCATCGAGCAGACAGATGCGGCGCGCCCGCGGGGCACCCGGCTGCCTCGCCGTGCCCGGCGCAATCAGCTGCTGGGCGCCGCCCAGGAGGTCTTCGTCGCGCAGGGCTACCACGCCGCGGCGATGGACGACATCGCCGAGCGGGCGGGCGTGAGCAAGCCGGTGCTGTACCAGCACTTCCCCGGCAAGCTGGAGCTCTACCTCGCCCTCCTCGACCAGCACTGCGAGTCCCTCCTCCAGGCGGTGCGCACGGCGCTCGCCTCGACCACCGACAACAAGAAGCGCGTCGAGGCCACGATGGACGCCTACTTCGCGTACGTGGAGGACGAGGGCGGCGCCTTCCGCCTGGTGTTCGAGTCCGACCTGACGAACGAGCCCGCCGTCCGCGAACGGGTGGACCGCGTCTCGCTCCAGTGCGCCGAGGCCATCTCGGACGTCATCGCCGGTGACACGGGCCTGTCCAAGGACGAATCGATGCTGCTCGCGGTCGGTCTCGGCGGTGTCTCCCAGGTCGTGGCCCGCTACTGGCTCTCCAGCCCGTCCGGCATCCCGCGCGACTCCGCGGTCCAGCTGCTCACGTCGCTCGCCTGGCGCGGCATCGCCGGGTTCCCGCTGCACGGCGCCGATCTGCACTGAACCGGCGCGGCTCCCCGGCCGGTGTTCGCTGCGGGCGTTGCCGGTCGGGCCGTGGTCCCTCCCTTCACCGGGCTAATGTGTGCTGCGTACGGCGCGGTTCACCGCGCAGAGACGGACCGTCGGAGGGACATAGCCGTGGAGGTCAAGATCGGGGTGCAGCACTCGCCCCGCGAGATCGTTCTGGAGAGCGGACTTTCCGCCGAAGAGGTCGAGAGCGCGATCGGCGAGGCGCTGGCCGGCAAGGCGCAGCTGCTCAGCCTCACGGACGAGAAGGGCCGCAAGGTCCTGGTGCCGGCCGACCGGATCGCCTACGTGGAGATCGGCGAGCCCTCCGCCCGGCGGGTGGGGTTCGGCGCCCTGTAGCACGCGCGACGACGCGATGAGCGGAGGCCCGGCGGAATCGTCCGCCGGGCCTCCGCTCCTTGCTCCCTCGCACCCGCTGCCGAGGTGTCCCTCGGTGGGGTTGACCGGCCGCGCGAAGGGTTGTGCGCTCGGAGCCCCGGGTAGGACGGCCTACGACCGACCGCCGTCGTGCCATCAAGCGAGGTGACCCCTCAGTGCTCTGGGAATCCATCAGCGCCGTCGTGCTCGGACTCACGCTCTCCTGGGTGGCGCTGCGCGCACTGCCCGACCGGCTCCCGTCCTCCCGGGCCGTCCTGCTCGCCGGTGTGCCGGGCGCCCTGTTCGGTGCGTATCTGACGCACTCGACGCTGGGCTCGGGGCATCCCCTGGCGACACCCGCCGGCGCCGTGCTCGTCGGCGCGGTCACCCTGTCCCTGCTGGTCCGCCCGCGCGGCAGCCGGCCCGTACGCTCGGCCGCCGCCCAGTAAGACCTTGTTCAGTCGGCCGGGCCGAGTGCGGTGGGCCCCGGTTCAGGCGGCCAGGCCGAGTGCCGCCATCCGCTTGGTGTGGGCCTCGGTGATCCGCGAGAACATCCTGCCGACCTCGGCGAGGTCGAACCCGTCGGCCACTCCGCCCACGAGCATCGTGGACAGCGCATCGCGGTCGGCGACGACCCGCTGGGCCTGCGACAGCGCCTCACCCATGAGCCTGCGCGCCCACAGGGCCAGCCTGCCGCCGACCCTGGGGTCGGCCTCGATGGCGGCCCGGACCTTCTCGACCGCGAAGTTGCCGTGCCCCGTGTCGTCGAGCACGGAGAGGACGAGGGAGCGCGTGTCAGCGTCCAGACGTGCCGCGATCTCGCGGTAGAAGTCACTGGCGATCGAGTCGCCGACGTACGCCTTGACCAGGCCTTCCAGCCAGTCGGACGGGGCCGTCTGCCGGTGGAAGTCGTCCAGCGCCCTGGCGAAGGGCTCCATGGCCGCGGTGGGGGCCTCGTCCACCGCGGTGAGCCGGTCGGTGAGCTGCTCGAAGTGGTGGAACTCCGCGGACGCCATCTTCGCCAGCGCGGCCTTGTCACCGAGTGTCGGCGCGAGTTTGGCGTCCTCGGCGAGCCGCTCGAAGGCCGCGAGCTCCCCGTAGGCCAGCGCGCCGAGCAGATCCACGACCGCCGCGCGGTAGTGGGGGTCGGCGGAGGCGGTGGCCCAGTCCTGGGCGGCGATCCCGGTCGGGGCGGGCGCTTCGTCGGATGCTTCGGTGGCGGTGTCAGGCGTCTCCATGGAGCGCAGAATAGCCCGCCCCGCCGGGAGCGCATGGGCCCGTCCAGCAGGAGACATCACACCGTTCCGATGAATTCGCCCGACACACATGCGCGAATCCGGGGTACAGTGGTAATGCGCTCGCTGAGCACTTTGCTGTGCCAGGAGCGCGCCCTTGAATGAGGATGCCCGGTCGGTGGCCCGATCGGCTCCGACCCGACAGCCCTCCACGCAGGCCGTGCGTCACGCACGACCGCAAGATGAGGGGCCCCCTCAGCGGCACGAGCGCTCGAGCGACGGCAGTGGTCCCGCGCCACCCGGCCCATCCATGGCCGGATGACCAACCCCGGCACGGTACGACCCCCATCGTTCGCCTCGGACCGCGTCTCACAGAAGAGGCAGCACCCTGACTACGACTACGTTCCGCGACCTCGGAATCCTCACCGAGACGGCCGAGGCCCTCGAGGCGGTCGGCATCACGTCCCCCTTCCCCATCCAGGAGCTGACGCTTCCGGTAGCGCTCTCCGGCTCCGACGTCATCGGCCAGGCGAAGACCGGCACCGGCAAGACGCTCGGCTTCGGTCTTCCGCTCCTGGAGCGGGTGACCGTCCCCGCCGACGTCGAGGCCGGGCGTGCCGCGCCCGAGAAGCTGACGGACGCGCCCCAGGCCCTGATCGTCGTCCCCACCCGTGAGCTGTGCCAGCAGGTCACCAACGACCTGCTCACCGCCGGCAAGGCCCGTAACGTCCGCGTACTCGCGATCTACGGCGGCCGGGCGTACGAGCCGCAGGTCGAGGCGCTGAAGAAGGGTGTCGACATCGTCGTCGGCACTCCTGGCCGGCTGCTCGACCTCGCGGGTCAGCGCAAGCTCGACCTGTCGCACATCCGCGCCCTCGTCCTCGACGAGGCCGACGAGATGCTCGACCTGGGCTTCCTGCCCGACGTCGAGCGCATCATCAACATGCTCCCGGCGAAGCGCCAGACGATGCTCTTCTCGGCCACGATGCCCGGTGCCGTGATCAGCCTCGCGCGCCGCTACATGTCGCAGCCGACGCACATCAACGCCACCTCGCCCGACGACGAGGGCACGACCGTCAAGAACACGGCGCAGTTCGTCTACCGCGCCCACTCGATGGACAAGCCCGAGATGGTCTCCCGGATCCTGCAGGCCGAGGGCCGCGGCCTGGCGATGATCTTCTGCCGTACGAAGCGGACGGCCGCCGACATCGCCGAGCAGCTCGAGAAGCGCGGCTTCGCCTCCGGCGCGGTCCACGGCGACCTGGGGCAGGGCGCGCGCGAGCAGGCCCTGCGCGCCTTCCGCAACGGCAAGGTGGACGTCCTCGTCTGCACCGACGTCGCCGCCCGCGGTATCGACGTCGAGGGTGTGACCCACGTCATCAACTACCAGTCGCCCGAGGACGAGAAGACCTACCTCCACCGCATCGGCCGCACCGGCCGCGCGGGCGCCAAGGGCACGGCGATCACGCTGGTCGACTGGGACGACATCCCGCGCTGGCAGCTGATCAACAAGGTCCTGGACCTGAAGTTCCCCGACCCCGCCGAGACGTACTCCACGTCTCCGCACCTGTACGAGGACCTCGGTATCCCGGCCGGCACCAAGGGTGTCCTGCCGCGGTCCGAGCGGACCCGTGCCGGTCTGCGCGCGGAGGAGATCGAGGACCTCGGCGAGACCGGCGGCCGTGGCCGCAAGTCCGCCGCGCCCGCTCCGCGCGAGGAGCGCCCGCCGCGCACCCCGCGTCAGCGCCGCCGCACCCGCGGTGGCAGCACCGTCGAGGAGAACGCCGTCGCCTCGGTGCCGGCGCCCGCGGCGGAGGCTCCCGGTGAGGACGCTCCGGAGCCGCGCACCCCGCGCCGTCGCCGCCGTACCCGTGCCGCCGTGGCCGAGGGCGTGGCGGAAGCCGCGGTGGCGGTCGCCGAGACGCCGGCCGTGAAGCCCGCGGCGGAGGCCGCCGAGCCGGCCGCGGACGCCAAGCCGCGCCGTCGGCGCACCCGCGCCGCCGCGCCGAAGGTGTCCGAGGCGGCCGCACCGGCCGCCGAGGCGGTCGTCGACTTCCAGACCGTGGCCGTGTCGGCACCGGCCGCGGAGCCCGTGGCCACCAGGCCGCGCCGCCGCGCCCGGATCGTGAAGCCCGCCGACGAGGTGGACTTCCAGATCGCCCCGCCCTCCGAGCCCGTCACCGAGAGCAAGCCGCGCCGCCGCACCCGCGCGGCCGCCAAGCCGAAGTCCGAGGCGGAGACCGCTCCGGCGACCACCCCGGCCGCCGAGGAGACCGCGGAGACCAAGCCGCGCCGCCGCACCCGTGCGGCCGCCAAGCCTGAGGCGGCAGCGGTGGCGAGCACGCTGGCGGACGAGGCGGCACCCGCGAAGCCTCGCAGGCGCCGCTCCCGTGCGGCGACGGCCGCCGCGGAGACGACCGAGGGCTGAGCGACTGCCGCAGATCCCCGTACGGCCCCGGTTCCCGCACTCGCGGGGGCCGGGGCCGTACGCCTGCCGGGGCGGAGCCCGGAACCCGGCGATAGTCTCGGCCCCATGAGCCGGCCGCCCACCTTCACCCCGCCCCCCTGCGCCCGCAGGCGCGTACTCGGCACCGAGCGCGGCGACTTCGCCGTCCTGGACGCGGCGCCTGCCTCGGGCGCCCACTCCACCGCGCTCCTGCTGCCCGGCTACACCGGCAGCAAGGAGGACTTCATCGCCCTGCTCGAACCGCTGACGGCCGCCGGTTTCCGTGTGCTGTCCGTCGACGGCCGGGGGCAGTACGAGAGCGCCGGTACGGGTGACCAGGGGTCCTACGCGCAGAAGGAGCTGGCCCGTGACGTACTGGCGCAGGCAGCGGCGGTGGACGGGGCGGCGGCCACGGGCGGCATCCATCTGCTCGGCCACTCCCTGGGCGGGCAGATCGCCCGCGCGGCGGTACTCCTGGACCCCTCGCCCTTCCGTTCGCTGACCCTGATGTCGTCGGGACCCGCCGCGATCGACCCGGCCCAGCGGACGAAGGCGGCCCTGCTCAGCGACGCGCTCGTCCGCTGGAGCATGGACGACGTCTGGCGCATGATGCGCGCGATGGACCCGCCCGAGGACGCGGACACGGGAGACGGCGAGGGCCTGCGCCGGCGCTGGCTGAGCCATGACCCGGCGCAGCTGATCGCGACCGGCGCCCAGCTCTCCCGGGAACCCGACCGGGTGGCCGAGCTCTCGGCCCTGCCCCTTCCCGTGCATGTGATCTCCGGGGAGAGCGACGACGTGTGGCCCCTGCCGCTGCTCGACGAGATGGCCGGGCGGCTGGGCGCCCACCGGACGGTGGTCAAGGGCGCCGAGCACTCCCCCAACACCGCCCGTCCGGCGGAGACCGCCGCGGCCCTGGCCGCGTTCTGGAACGCCGCCTGAGCCGGTCCGCGCGCCGGGCGCGGCGTCAGTACTGCGCCTGAAGGTGCTGCCAGAAGCCGTCGCGCAGGGCGCGGCGGAGCGGGGCGTGGCCGCGCAGGGAGTGCTGCAGGATCCGTTCGGCCTCGACGAGCAGGTCCTGGTCGACGGAGCCCGGCAGGTACGGGTGCCCGGGGAGCAGGTCGGCGAGGGCGTCGCGTCCGCGGGCGGCGAGCCAGGCCGCCGCGATCTGGGCGCCGACGAAACGCACGTCCTCGCGTGCGGGGGCGGGGCTGTCGTCGTCGTACATCGTGACCGAACGACGGGTCACATAAGGGCGGCAGAAGTCGAGGTCGAAGGTGCGCTGGCTGTCGACCTCCCAGAGCAGCGGCTCGGCCTGGTTGCGCCCCTCTCCGGCCTCGATGCCCCAGAGGTGGACCCGGGCGCCGTATCCCTGGGCGGCCTCGACGGCCGAGACCAGGTCCTCGTCGCCGCCGACGAGCGCCGCGTCGCTGATGGCGCGGTGCCTGGCCAGCGATTCCAGATCGGACCGGATGAGTGAGTCGACGCCCTTCTGCTGGTTGTTGGCGTTGAGGTTCCCCAGCCTGACCTTGACGTCGGGGAGTTCGGCGATGGACTGCTGCTCGGCGGTGTGGATCCGGCGCCGCGCGCCGTCGTACCAGTAGACGCGCAGCAGCCTGCTGTCGGCGAAGATCGTGCGGGCCTTGTCGATGAAGGCCTCGATCAGCCCCTCCGCGTCCAGGTCGAAGGAGCGACGGTCCTCGGTGCCGGTGACGAGCAGTCCGGCCGCCGCGTAGACGTAGCCCGCGTCGACGAAGATCGCGTGGGTGGAGGGTGTCTTGGAGACCTCGGCCAGCACCCGCTGGAGCAGCGCGTTCGTACGGTCCAGCTGCGCGCGGATACCGGTTCCCTCGTCCGTCGTGTCCGCGTGGCTCATGCCGGCCTCATCGTCCGCGCATGTCTGATTACCGAAGGGTACTTAGACATCCAAAAAATTTCCTTAGCGTAGGGAATGTTTGCGGTGCGCAAGCCGTTGTAACCCGTGTGGAACGCGGAGGAAGCTTCGCGTTCCTATCCTTGCCGGTGGGACGCCCCACCGGCGCAAGTAGTTCTCCATCAGGAGGATCAGACGAAGGGAAGCCCTATGCGCTTCGAGATCATGCGACTCGACGATGTCGACGGTACCGCCGTGGACAGCACCGTCGTGGACGCCGCCTCCGTCAACCGGATCGTGCAGCAGGCCGCGGCAACGGGCCAGCGCATCTACATCCGGCCGGCCGACACCACGGCTTCATAACACCTCGCACCGCTTTCGCGTCGCCGACCTCGGACGCATGACGAGCTGAAGACGAAGCGCCCTCGCACGGATGGTCCGTGCGAGGGCGCACTGCTGTCCGGCGGCGCTGTCCGGCCGGGCGGCTCAGGAGTTCTGTACGACCTGGGTGACACCGTTGATGATCTGCTGCACGGCGATGGCCGACAGCATCATGCCCGCGAGCCGGGTGACGAGTACGACGCCTCCGTCCTTGATGACGCGGATGATCAGGAGCGAGTACCGCATGGTCACCCACAGCACCAGGTGCATCGCGAGGATGGCCGACCAGACGGAGACCTGGCCCTGGACCCCGTCGGCGTTCTGCACGGCGAGGATCACCGAGACGATGGCGCCGGGGCCGGCCAGCAGCGGCATGCCGAGCGGCACCAGGGCGACGTTGACGTCCTTGGTCTGCGTGGGCTCGTCGGTCTTCCCGGTGAGCAGGTCCAGCGCGATGAGCAGCAGGAGGAGCCCGCCGGCGATCATCAGCGCGTCGACCGAGACGTGCAGGTAGGCCAGGATCTGCTGACCGAGCAGGCCGAAGACCGCGATCACGCCGAACGCGACGGAGACGGCCTGGAGCGCCATCCTCCGTTGCGTCTTCGCCGGCCGGCCCGCGGTGAGGGCCAGGAAGATCGGGGTGATCCCGGGGGGATCCATGATCACGAAGAGGGTGAGGAAGAGGGAGCCGAAGACGGCGAGGTCGAACACGGTGAGCCTTGCGGGAGAAGAACGGGGAGACGGGGATCGGGCGTGTCCGCACGCGAGGGAGCGCGGCACGGACGCACGGGAAAGCCGGAAGGGGGTTGAGCGGTGTTACGCGTGAAGGGGTCCGCCCGCGCCGGGCACGGGGAAGGCGCCCGTGGCGCGGCGGGTGATCTCGCCGTAGATCTCGGGGTCGGTGGTGTACTCCCCGAGCCGGACGGTCTTGCGGGTGCCGTGGTAGTCGCTGGACCCGGTGGTCAGCAGCCCCAGCTCGCCGGCGAGGCCGCGCAGCCGGGCCCTGGTGGGCTCGTCGTGGTCCATGTGGTCGGCCTCGACGCCGTCGAGGCCGGCGTCGGCCAGCCTCGCGATCACGTCCTCGGAGACCACACGGCCGCGTTTGACGGCGAGCGGGTGGGCGAGGACGGTGACCCCGCCGGCAGCCTTGACCAGCCGGACCGCGTCGAACGGGTCGAGCTCGTGCTTGCCCGCGTACGCGCGTCCGCCGTCGGCGAGCCAGGGCGGGGTGAAGGCGTCCGAGACGGTGGCGACGACCCCGAGTTCGACCAGGGCGGTCGCCACGTGGGGACGTCCTACGGATCCGTTCCCGGCGATCCTGGCGACCTGCTCCCAGGTGACCGGCACCCCCAGCTCCTGGAGCTTGCGCACCATCGCCTGCGCCCGGGGCACCCGGTCGTCCCGGACGAGTTCGCGCTCACGGGCCAGTTCCGGCTCGGAGGGGTCGAAGAGGTAGGCCAGCATGTGCACGCCCACGCCGTCGATGCGGCAGGAGAGCTCGGCGCCGGTGACCAGGGTCAGGCCCTCCGGGAGAGCGGCTGCGGCCTCCGCGTGGCCCCCGACCGTGTCGTGGTCGGTGAGGGCGACGACGTCCAGGCCGGCCGCGGCGGCCTCGGCCACCAGCTCGGCGGGGGTGTCGGTGCCGTCCGACGCGGTGGAGTGGGTGTGCAGGTCGATACGCACGACGCGGACTCCGGTGCTGGTGGACGGACAGGGGACGCCCAAGGATAACCGGCGGGAGCCGTCCGTCCCGGCCACCCTCAGGGGCGGCCGAGCAGCCGGGGGCTGAGCGCCCCGCAGGGCAGCAGGTCGACTTCCCCGCCCGCGTCGCGCAGATCGGTCAGCACGAGGTCGTCGTACATCAGCAGACCGGACCGCTCCGGCCAGACGACGGCCCAGAGCCAGAGGCCGCGCGCCTCGCCCGCGAACACCGCGCGGTCGGCGGGCGCGTCCTTGACGTGCCACAGCGCGGTGGGGCGTCCCGCGGCGTGCACCTTGGCGTCGGGGACCGAATCGACCCGCAGTCCCGGGCCGGGGTCCGGTCCGTCGAGACCGGCGTAACGCGCCCCCAGCCCGACGCCGGGCTCCTCGGCGACCAGCAGGAGCTCGCCCATCCCCCCGAGAGGTCCGGGGCCGGAGCACACGACGGCGGTGGCACGGCCGCCGCTGCGGTCGTCCCCGGCGTACGCGGCCCCCGTGAACAGCCAGCCCACCGGGAGCGGCCAGGGCATCCAGACCGGTACCCGCGCACGCTGCACGACCACGCCCAGCGCCTCGACGCCGGGTGGGACCACCGGCTGCATCGGGTGCACCGGCCCGTGCACGGTGCACTGCCAGGCATCGGCGAACAGACCGGGCGCCCTGACCCGGCCACCGCACTTCGGGCAACTGGGTTCGCCCCTCATATCGCTCCACGGTCCTCCCCGGCCGTCGTCGCGTCAAGGCGATCACCCATCCGCGCCGGAACTCCCACCCGACAAGATGCATGTAGCTTGCATTTATTAGCCCCTCTAACTTAATCTGTGCGTAACGCAACGAACTATGGAGAGGGACGCCATGCGAGGAGAGGATCCGTTCGACGAGGGCGCGACCAGCATCCTGCGTCAGCCGAAGGCCGTCTGGGCCACGGCGGGCGCCTCGGTCGTCGCCTTCATGGGGATCGGGCTGGTGGACCCGATCCTGCCGTCCATCGCCAAGGGGCTGGAGGCCACACCCAGCCAGGTGTCCCTCCTGTTCACCTCGTACTTCCTGATCACCGCGGTAGCGATGCTGGTGACCGGATTCGTCTCCAGCCGCATCGGCGGCCGGAAGACCCTGCTGACCGGCCTCGCGCTGGTCGTCGTCTTCGCCGGGCTCTCCGGCACGTCCTCGTCCGTCGCCGAGCTGGTCGGCTTCCGCGCGGGCTGGGGGCTGGGCAACGCGCTGTTCGTCTCCACCGCCCTCGCGGTGATCGTCGGCGCCGCCGCCGGAGGCAGCGCCGCGGCCATCCTGCTGTACGAGTCCGCGCTCGGCCTCGGTATGGCGTGCGGCCCGCTCGTCGGCGCGCTGCTCGGTGACGCCAGCTGGCGCTACCCGTTCTTCGGCACCGCCGCCCTGATGGCGATCGGCTTCCTCTGCATCACCGCGTTCCTCAAGGAACAGCCCAGGCCGGCCAGGAAGACGTCGCTCCTCGACCCGATCCGGGCTCTGGGACACGGCGGGCTGGCCTCCGTCGCCACGTCGGCCTTCTTCTACAACTACGCGTTCTTCACGATCCTGGCCTTCACACCGTTCGTGCTCGACATGTCGCCGTACCGGTCGGGCGCGGTGTTCTTCGCCTGGGGTCTGCTGCTGGCGGTCTTCTCGGTGCTCGTCGCCCCGCGGCTCCAGCGGCGCTTCGGCTCGCTGAAGGTGGTCGGCGGCTCCCTGGTGCTCCTCGCCGCGGACCTGGTGGTCCTCGGATACGGCAACCACACGGCGGCGATCGTCTGCACCATCGTCTCGGGTGCCTTCATCGGGATGAACAACACCGTCTACACCGAACTCGCCCTCGGTGTGTCGGACGCGCCGCGCCCGGTGGCGAGCGCCGGCTACAACTTCGTCCGCTGGTTCGCCGCGGCCGCGGCCCCCTACCTCGCTCCGAAGATCGAGGAGTGGAGCGACATCCACATCCCGTTCGTGGTCGCCGCGCTCGCGGCGCTCGTCGGAGCCCTGGTCGTGTGGGCACGGCGCACGGCGCTGACCCACGACGCACAGGAGCTGGAGCCGGCCCACGCCGTCGAGGACAGCGTCACCGTCTTCGCCGACTGACACCTCGGGTCGCCCCGTCCCGCCCCGCCCGCGGCTCCCCTCCTGGCCGCGCGGCGGGGCTTCTCCCTCCACGGGGCGCGCCGGCCCGGGGCACCCGCCGCGTCTCAGTCCAGCGCGACCGACGCGCGCAGCGGATCCCTGAGGTCGGTGCCCCGCGCGAGCCAGCGCTCCTGGAGCTCCTGCCCGCCCCTGACCCGTTTCCAGGCGGCCTCGTTGGCCGTCATCGGCAGCAGCGGGAGGAAGCGCACCGGTTCCATCGGCGGGTCCAGCTCCAGGTCCTCGACCAGTCCGCCGGATTCGGCTACCAGGACGGAGCTGAACGGCGCCCCGGGCCAGAGCGGCTGCCCGAGGTCGAGCGACGCGCCGGGGGCCACGATCACCCCCTCGACCTGCGGGGACGCCGCGAGCACCGCGAGCGGCCGCAGCACCTGGTCGGTGTCGGCGAGCCCCGCGCGTACGGAGAGCAGCAGTTCCGCGCGCGGCCCCTTCACCGGGTCCGCGAGGGGCGAGGTCGGGTCGGCCATCGGCTGGGCCGACATGCCGAGTGTGGCGTAACGCACCACGTCGCCGTCGACGAACCGGAGCACCTCGATGCGGTCCGTGCCGAGGAACGTCACGTCGGCGCGGGCGTCCGGCTCCCCCAGCGCCGTACGGAGCCGGGCTTCGGCCAGATCAAGAATTTCTCCCATGCGGCGAGCATAGAACGCGTAGGGAACGGGCAAAGGAAGGGATTGGCTCCTCACCCGGCTGATAGCCTGAGGCGTCGGTCGGGACAGCACGCAGAAGCGTCGCTCTCAGTCCTGACAACACGTGCTCCCCCACGGGGGACCGGCTGGAGGAGGTGGGGCTGCGGTGGATCCAAGTCGACCGTGCAGTACCAACCGCTCTTCCGCCCGACGCCTTCCTTCTGTGGCCTGACGCCGTATCCGGGCCGTCACCACGGCAGTTCGCGCACGGAAGAGCCCCTCGTTTCTGTCTGTCTGTAGCGAACGCCGTCATCGTGCCCACGCGGTGCCGCCCGCTTTGCGGACGTGAGCGCACGTCCTCATTCCGGGCTGTTCCACGTGCCCGCCGACGGCCCTCGGTGAAGAGGAGCCAGCCATGTCGATGATCCGTGACCTGCGCGCCGCCGTGCGCCCGTCCCTGCGCAAGAGCAACACCCCGTACAGCAGCTACGACGCCACCCGTGACCCGTCCGCCTCCAGCGCCGTCGTCGACTGCGCGGTCTACCGGGACGGGCGCCGTCTCTCCGACCACGCCTGCCTGACGCCGCGTGAGGCCAGGCTGCGGGTGCGGGAGGAGGGCGGTTTCGCCTGGATCGGCCTGCACGAGCCGACCGAGGAGGAGTTCTCGGGTATCGCGCGGGAGTTCGGCCTCCACCCGCTGGCCGTGGAGGACGCCGTCCACGCCCACCAGCGGCCCAAGCTGGAGCGGTACGACGACACGCTGTTCACGGTCTTCAAGACCATCCACTACGTCGAGCACGCCGAGCTGACCGCGACCAGCGAGGTCGTCGAGACCGGTGAGGTGATGTGCTTCACCGGTCCGGACTTCGTCATCACCGTCCGGCACGGCGGGCAGGGTTCGCTGCGCGCTCTGCGCCACCGGCTGCAGGAGGACCCCGAGCTGCTGGCCAAGGGCCCCTCCGCGGTGCTGCACTCGATCGCCGACCACGTCGTCGACGGATACATCGCGGTCGCAGCCTCGGTGCAGGACGACATCGACGAGGTGGAGATCGACGTGTTCTCCACCCCCGACAAGGGCGGTCCGCGCGGCTCCGACGCCGGCCGCATCTACCAGCTCAAGCGCGAGGTCCTGGAGTTCAAGCGCGCCGTCTCCCCGCTGCTGCGCCCGATGCAGCTGCTGAGCGAGCGCCCCATGCGCCTGATCGACCCCGACATCCAGAAGTACTTCCGCGACGTGGCGGACCACCTGGCCCGGGTGCACGAGGAGGTCATCGGCTTCGACGAGCTCCTCAACTCGATCCTCCAGGCCAACCTGGCCCAGGCCACGGTCACGCAGAACGAGGACATGCGCAAGATCACGTCCTGGGCGGCGATCATCGCCGTGCCGACGATGATCTGCGGGGTCTACGGCATGAACTTCAAGCACATGCCCGAGCTGGGATGGACGTACGGCTACCCGATGGTGCTGGCGCTCATCGGCGCCGTCTGCTTCTCCATCCACCGCACGCTCAAGCGCAACGGCTGGCTCTGAGGCGCGTCGGGCGATTCGCGCCGGCCGCGGGCGGACGGGACTTCCGCGGGACGCCCGAATACAGTTCTGGCATGACTGCTGCTGACGCGTTGCTGGCCCGGGCTCTCGTCGAGGAGGCCACCAAGAAGTCCGGCCTCCTCTGGGTGCGGGGCACCGGCCCCGCGCGGGCGATGTGGCACGTGTGGCACGAGGGTGCCGCAGTGCTCGTGGGCGACGGCCCGGGGGAACAGCCGCTCCCGGAAGGGCTGGAGACCGGTTCGCGGGCCGAGGTGACCGTGCGCAGCAAGGACAAGGGCGGCAGGATCGTCGCCTGGTCCGCGACCGTCACGGTGCTGGAGCCGCGTTCCGCGGAATGGGAGGCGGCCGTCGCCGAACTCAAGGGCAAGCGGCTGAACGCCCCGGACGCCGAGCAGCTGACGGAACGCTGGGCGGACGCGTGCAGGGTCGTCCGCCTGACGCCGGACGAGCCGCACACGGACCTGCCGGACGGCTCGCTGGCCGCGGCCCCGCTGCCCACGTCGGCGATCACCCGCGAATCGGCGCCCGCCGCGCTCCCCCGGCTGCTGCTGAAGCGGCGCGGGAGGCGCTGAGAGGCGGTCTCAGCCGGAGGACTTCGGCAGCTCGCCGCCGTAGTCGACGGTCTCGTCCTCCGCCGGTGCCTCCAGCGGGAAGGTCTTGCCCCAGTCGGCCAGGGTGACGGTGCCGCCGCCCCCGCCGCGCGCCACTCGCAGCGGGTAGGGGGTTCCCTTCAGGGAGACGTCCAGCGCGCCTCCCTCACCGCTTCCGCCCATGATCTGCACCGTCCGCACCCCGCCGACCGTCTTCCGGCCGCCCTTGCTGACCTTCCCGTGCAGGGTGAGCATCCCGTCGAGGAGGGTCTTCTTCTCGGTGAAGCCGCGCAGCTGCCGGTACGTGGGGTCGTCCTCGGGCACCTTCACGTACTTGCCGTCGAGCTTGTCGGCGGCCTGTGCGCCCTGGTCGTCGGCGGACTCGTCCTTCCAGAAGCCGGCATCGGCCTTGAGGTAGAGCTCGTCCCCGACGCGCAGGATCTCGAAGGTGTTCTGCTTCGACCTGACCGACCCGCTGCCGCCCTCGCCGCTGAGCCGCATGTCCAGGGAGTAACTCCCGTCCTTGCTGACCAGTTTGCCGGTCAGCCGCACCGCGTCCGCGGCGTCGGCGGCGGCCCGGGCCTTCTTGTCGATCTGCTCCGCCGTCAGCTTGCCGACACCGTTGGTCCCCTTGTCCGGGTCCTCCCCGGCACAGGCCGTGAGGGCGACGGTCAGCCCCGCGCAGAGCACCACGGCGAACGCGTTCCGGCGGCGGGCCCGGACTGCGGGGGCGGAAGAGGTCACGGGCGCACTGCCTCTCGTCTGTGTGTCGGGGGTGGCAGACGGCAGCGTACCCGTGCCGCGTACGCCATTCGGCAGAGCGCCGTCCGGACGGTCCGCCAGAGCGTCCCGGACGGGTACGGGCTAGCCTGATCACGGCAGACGACGACGTGAGGGGCGAAGGGAGCCCGCAGGATGGCGGCAGGCACCCCCAGGGTCTTCGTCTCGCACCTCTCCGGCGTACCCGTGTTCGACCCGAACGGTGACCAGGTCGGCCGGGTCCGGGATCTGGTGGCGATGCTCAGGGTCGGCGGCAAGCCGCCGCGGCTGCTGGGGATGGTCGTCGAGGTCGTGAGCCGGCGGCGCATCTTCCTGCCGATGACACGGGTGACGGGTGTCGAGTCCGGCCAGGTCATCACGACCGGCGTGGTCAACATGCGGCGCTTCGAGCAGCGCCCGACCGAGCGACTGGTCCTCGGCGAGTTCCTCGACCGGCGGGTGCGCCTCGTCGAGACGCAGGAGGAGGTGACCGTCCTCGACGTCGCCATCCACCAGCTCCCGGCCCGCCGCGACTGGGAGATCGACAAGTTCTTCGTCCGCAAGGGCCGCGGCGGGGCACTGCGCCGCAAGGGTGAGGCGCTGACCGTGGAGTGGTCGGCCATCAGCGGCTTCTCGCTGGAGGAGCACGGGCAGGGCGCGGAGAGCCTGGTGGCGACCTTCGAGCGGCTGCGCCCCACCGACGTCGCCAACGCGATGCACCATCTGTCCCCCAAGCGCCGCGCGGAGGTGGCCGCCGCCCTGGACGACGACCGCCTCGCGGACGTCCTGGAGGAGCTGCCCGGGGACGACCAGGTCGAGATCCTCGGCAAGCTGGAGGAGGACCGCGCCGCGGACGTCCTGGAGGCGATGGACCCGGACGACGCGGCCGACCTGCTCTCGGAGCTCCCGGAGGCGGACAAGGAACGGCTCCTGGCCCTGATGCGGCCGGACGACGCCGCCGACGTACGGCGGCTGCTGTCGTACGAGGAACGCACGGCGGGCGGACTGATGACGACGGAGCCGATCATCCTGCGGCCCGACGCGACGGTCGCCGACGCCCTCGCCCGGGTGCGCCAGCAGGACCTGTCGCCCGCGCTCGCCGCGCAGGTCTACGTGTGCCGCTCGCCCGACGAGACGCCCACCGGCAAGTACCTCGGCACCGTGCACTTCCAGCGGCTGCTGAGGGATCCGCCGTACACCCTGGTCAGCTCGATCGTCGACAGCGATCTCGTGCCGCTGGCCCCGGACACCCCGCTGCCCGCCGTGACCAGTTATCTGGCCGCCTACAACATGGTCTCGGTGCCGGTGGTGGACGAGAGCGGTTCGCTCCTCGGCGCGGTGACCGTCGACGACGTGCTGGACCACCTGCTGCCCGAGGACTGGCGCGAGACCGACTTCCAGGGCGAGGAGGGGATCACCGGTGGCCGCTGAGGACCGTGCGAGGGCCGCGCCGACCGGTGCCTCGGGGATCGTCCGCCCGCCCCGCCCCCGGCTCGACCAGCCGAAGGCCCCGCGGCGCCGGCTGCTGCCCGAGTACGACCCCGAGGCGTTCGGCCGGTTCTCCGAGCGCATCGCCCGCTTCCTGGGGACGGGACGCTTCATCGTCTGGATGACGCTGATCATCGTCCTGTGGGTGGTGTGGAACATCTTCGCGCCCGGGCACCTGCGCTTCGACGAGTACCCGTTCATCTTCCTCACCCTGATGCTGTCGCTCCAGGCGTCCTACGCGGCTCCGCTGATCCTGCTGGCGCAGAACCGCCAGGACGACCGGGACCGCGTCACCCACGAGCAGGACCGCAAGCAGAACGAGCGGTCGATCGCGGACACCGAGTTCCTCAGCCGGGAGATCGCCGCCCTGCGGATGGGCCTCGGGGAGGTCGCCACCCGGGACTGGATCCGCTCGGAGCTGGAGGCGATGCTGAAGGACATGGAGGAGCGCCGGATGCTCTTCCCGGCCGAGAGTGACGAAGCCGACCGTGGAGGGGCTACTCACCCGTAGGCCGGTGCGCCGCACGCACCCGTACTATCGGGGTATGGCTACGGAAGACGCGGTGCGCGAGGCACTGGCGACAGTGAACGACCCGGAGATCCACCGACCGATCACCGAACTCGGCATGGTGAAATCGGTCGAGATCGATCCTGACGGTGTGGTCGCTGTCACCGTGTACCTCACGGTCTCCGGCTGCCCGATGCGCGAGACGATCACCGCGAACGTGACCGACGCGGTGGCCCGGGTCGAGGGCGTGTCCCGGGTCGAGGTCACTCTCGACGTGATGAGCGACGAGCAGCGCAAGGAGCTCGCCTCGTCGCTGCGCGGCGGCACCGCCGAGCGCGAGGTGCCCTTCGCCAAGCCCGGATCGCTGACCCGGGTGTACGCGGTGGCATCCGGCAAGGGCGGCGTCGGCAAGTCCTCCGTGACGGTCAACCTCGCGGCGGCGATGGCCGCCGACGGTCTGAAGGTCGGTGTGGTCGACGCGGACATCTACGGGCACAGCGTGCCCCGGATGCTGGGCGCGGACGGAAAGCCCACCCAGGTCGAGAACATGATCATGCCGCCGTCCTCGCACGGCGTGAAGGTGATCTCCATCGGCATGTTCACCCCGGGCAACGCCCCGGTGGTGTGGCGGGGGCCCATGCTGCACCGCGCGCTGCAGCAGTTCCTCGCCGACGTGTACTGGGGCGACCTGGACGTCCTGCTGCTCGACCTGCCCCCGGGCACCGGCGACATCGCGATCTCCGTGGCCCAGCTCGTCCCGAACGCCGAGATCCTGGTCGTCACGACCCCGCAGCAGGCCGCCGCCGAGGTCGCCGAGCGGGCCGGCTCCATCGCCGTGCAGACCCACCAGAAGATCGTGGGCGTCGTCGAGAACATGTCGGGCATGCCGTGCCCGCACTGCGACGAGATGGTCGACGTGTTCGGTTCGGGTGGCGGGCAGCGGGTCGCCGACGGGCTGACGAAGACCGTCGGCGCCGAGGTCCCGGTCCTCGGATCCATCCCGATCGACGTACGCCTGCGGGAGGGCGGCGACGAGGGCAAGCCCGTCGTCCTGTCCGACCCGGACTCCCCCGCGGGCGCCGCGCTTCGCGCCGTGGCCGGCAAGCTGAGCGGCCGTCAGCGCGGCCTGTCGGGAATGTCGCTGGGGCTGACCCCGCGCAACAAGTTCTGAACCGGTGCACGGGTGGGGGCGGCCTCCTGAGGAGGCCGCCCCCACCCGTGCACCGCCGCCGGCTTCAGTTCTCGTACGACGCGATGTCGCCGATCACGGCGAATCCCAGGCCGTAGGCGCTCATGCCCCGCCCGTACGCGCCGATGTGGACCCCGTCCGGGGCCGAACCCGCGAGGACCCAGCCGAACTCGGACTCGCGGTAGTGGAAGTCGACCGGCACGCCGTCCACCGGGAGCGAGAGCGTCGACCACGGCTCGCCGCCGAGCTCGTCGGCGAGCTCGAACGCGGTCTCGGTCTGCTGGTTCAGCCATTCACCACGCAGGGTGTGGTCCATCTGTGGCGGCCAGGTGCAGTCCAGCAGGCCGGAGCCGGCCAGCCAGGCCGCCGACGAGACCGTGGTCGCGTCCAGGACGCCCGTGCCGTCGTCGCTGTCCCTGACGGGGCTGCTGCCCACCGTCACGACCACCGCGAAACGTGCCTTCTCCGCACCGGCGTCCGCCCGTACGACGGGCTCCTCACCGTGCCCGGTGGAACCGTGGTGCACGGTGTCGTCCGCACCCGCGGTGACCTGCATCAGCCAGCGCTGCCCGGTGAAGGCCTCGTCCAGCCCGTACCAGGGGAACGGCGCCTTCAGATAGCCGTCGACCTTACGCCGGGACGCCGGCACCCCTTCCCCGGTGACTGCGCTGGGCGCACCATCCGCCCCTGCCCGACTCGTCGTCTCCATCTGCCCGGCCGCCTCCTCGATCTCCCGCTGATCCGGAGCGGCCCTCCCCCCGTGGGCATGGGCAACCTCGCAACCGGACAGATGGAGAATAGCCATACCGTCCGGACGAGTCGGGATTGACGGGTCTCAGGTGGCGTCGGCGTCGAAGGGCGGACGCTCGTCCTTGGCCGGCGGCGCGGGCTTCTTCAGGAGGTCCGGCTTGGCGCCGTCGGAGGCCGGGGACGCGGCCGCGCCACCGGACGAGGCGCTCTCACGGCCGTTCACCGCGTCGGCGACCTCGGCCATCTCCTTGCGCAGGTCGAAGCTCTCGCGGATCTCCTTGAGCCCCAGGTCGTCGTTGCCGTCCATGAGCTGCTTGCGGACGAACGTCTTGGGGTTGAGGTCCTCGAACTCGAAGTCCTTGAACTGCGGTCCGAGCTCCGAGCGGATGTCTTCCTTCGCGCTGTCCGAGAACTCCCGGATCTTGCGGATGGTGCGCGCGACGTCCTGGATGACCTTCGGCAGCTTCTCCGGGCCGAATACGAGCACGGCGAGGACCACGAGCGTCAGCAGCTCGAGTGCGCCTATGTCATTGAACACCTTGCTGCTCCTCGTGTTCTCCGCGTGTTCTCCGCGTGTTCTCCGTCGCCAGGTCGGCAGGGGCCCGGACCGCTCCACGGTACCCGGCGAAGCTGTCAGGACGGTACCTGCCGGTGACCGTCAGGTGCCGCTCGCCGATCCCAGCGTCAAGGTCCTGGACAGTTCCTCACCACCCCGGGTCAGCACGAGCCGGAGCCGGTCGCCGGGGCGGTGCGCGCGGATCTTGACGATCAGCTCCTCCCCGCTGTGCACCCGGCCGCCCTGGACCTCGGTGATGATGTCGCCCTCACGGATGCCCGCCTTGTCGGCCGGGCCCCCCTCGGTCACCGCCCGGCCGCCGCCCGATCCGCCGACCTTGGCCCCGTCACCGGTGAACTCCATGTCCAGCGTGACGCCGATCACCGGGTGTGTCGCCTTTCCGGTGTTGATCAGCTCCTCGGCGACCCGCTTGCCCTGGTTGATCGGTATGGCGAAGCCGAGGCCGATGGAACCGGCCTGGCCGCCCTCGGTGCCCGCCGAGCTGTCGGCGGCCCGGATCGCGCTGTTGATGCCGATGACCCGGGCCTCGGCGTCGACCAGCGGGCCGCCGGAGTTCCCCGGGTTGATGGGTGCGTCGGTCTGCAGGGCGTCGACGTAGCTGACGTCGCTGCCGTCGCCCTTCTCCCCGCCCGCGGTGATGGGGCGCTGCTTCGCGCTGATGATGCCGGAGGTGACCGTGTTGGACAGGTCGAAGGGTGCACCGATCGCCACCACCGGGTCCCCCACCCGCACGTTGTCGGAGTTGCCGAGCGGCAGGGGCTTGAGGCCCGAGACACCGCTGACCTTGACGACGGCCAGGTCGTAGCCGCTGTCCTTGCCGACGATCTCGGCGGGGGCGCTCTCGCCTCCGCTGAAGGTGACGGTGATGTCGCCGGTGTCACCGGCCGGGGCGACCACGTGGTTGTTGGTCAGGATGTGGCCCCGGTCGTCGAGTACGAAGCCGGTGCCCGTGCCGGACTCCGCCGAGCCGCTGACGTGCAGGGTGACCACGCTGGGCAGGGCGCTGGCGGCGATACCGGCGACGCTGTCGGGTGCCCGGCCGCCGGCGTCCCCGTCGGACTGGGGCAGTTCGACGGTCGTGAGGCCGCCGTTGCGCTCGACGTAGGCACCGATGCCCCCGCCGATCCCGCCCGCGACGAGGGCGAGCAGCGCGGCTCCGGCGAGGGCGGCGCCCCGGCGGCTCCTGCGGGGCCGGGCGTCGGGGCCCTGGCCGTGGTGGCTCAGCGGCTGCTGGTGGGTGCTCCAGGGGTCGTACCGGGGCCACTGCGGTGCGCCCTGCGGGACCTCCTGGGCGGGGGGCGGCGCCGGAGCCGGGGAGGGATGCCCGGCCGAGGGCTGCTGGGGCACGGTGTGCGGCGCCGTCGCGTAGGGGCCGGTGTGGTCGTGGAAGGCTCCCGCCGGCGTGCCGTGGCCACCGGAAGCCGCGTTGGGCGGCTGCACGGCCGTCCCGTGGGCGGGGGTCGGCACCGGGCGTTGCACGGGCGGCGCGGGCGCCCACGGGCCCGGGCCGCCGTAGGGCGGGGTGCTGTACTCGTCGGGGGTGTGCAGGGGCCTGGCGCGGGTGGTGTCCGGATCGGCACACCGGGGCTCCTGGGACTCGCGGAACTCCTGGGACTCCGGCGGCTCCGGGGCGTCCGTGGGCGCCGTCTCCGCCGCGGGGGCGGGGGCGGGTGCCGTCTCCGGGTCCGAGGGGGGTGCGGCGGGGGCGGGCGGAGCGGGTGTGAAGTCTCCGTCCGCCGTCATGTGTGTGCGCGGCCCCGCGGGGGCCGCCTCGCCGTCCGCGGGACGCGGGGGCGTCGGCGCGTTGGCGCCGGCCGGCTCACCGCCGCCCGTGGAAGCGGGTGACGCCGCCGCCTCCCCGGCGGGGACGGCCGGGTCCTCCGGGTGGTCCGGACGGTTCCGTACCGCCGTCGATGGGCGGCTCCACCACTTCGCCTTCGGCCCGCTGGGCTTCCCGTCGTCCATGCTCTCCCCGCCACTGGCCCTTGCACGCCCCGCGGGGCGTCCCTCCCGGAATTCAACCAGGTTTGCGAATCGGCGCGCAGGGTCCCGGTCAGCGCAGCGGGGTGAGCGTCGCCGCGTGGTCCTGCGGCGGGGCGGCGGCGGTCGCGGACGCCACCGGTTCGGCTCCCGCGCCGAGAGCCGCCGAGTACAGCGGACCGGCGTCGGTGGGGCGTATCAGCGGGGGCACGGCGACGTTCAGCACCGGGAAGGCACCGGTGCGGGCGAGGGTCGAGGTGCCGAGCAGCGCGGGTGCGTGGACCGGGGTGTTCGAAGCGGTGGGGGAAGACGTGGCGCCGGGCCAGGTGTTGGCGGACGCGAGGGCGCCTCCGCTGCTGCGGTCGGCCACCTCGGCCGCTCCGGTCCGGCCCTCCTCACCGAGTGGGGTCGCGTTGCTGCCCGCGCCCTCGGCGCTCAGCGGGGGCTCGGGTCCCTGGTCGAGCGGGAGCGATCCTCCGAGGGCGATCGCCGCGAGCGAGACCGCGCTGGCCGCGACGAATGCGAAGCGCCGGGCCCGCCAGGGCGAACGCTCCGCCTCCCTCGCCACTTCGTGGATGCGGAAGCCGGAGGCGGAAGGGCCGCCGGGCAGTACCGCCGTCGAGCCGTGGGGGGTGGGGAGGTACCCGAGGCCGTCCAGCGGTGATCGCCCGCCGTCGCCGGGGCCACCGGTCTGCGGGACGGGGAAGACGCCCTCACCGAACCGCCGGCCACCGCCGAAGGCGTCGCCCGGGCCGTCGCCGCTGGGTCCGCCGGGGAGGCCCTGCAGGCGCGCGAGGAAGCCCTCGGAGGGCGAGGGGGCGGAGGATGTCGCGAAGGCGCTCTTCAGCCGCCGCTGGGAGTCCGCCTCGGACTTGCACCGTGCGCAGGTCGCCAGGTGGGCGAGGACCCGCTCCCTGGCGTCGTGTTTGAGCTCACCGTCGACGAGCGCGGCGAGACGGTCCCCCAGGTGCTGTTCCGCGGGGGTCGGACCTGTGCCGCTCACGCCGTACCGCCCTCCCCCGCCAGGACCGCGTCCGCCAGGGAGCGCTGCTCGGCACGGGCTTCGGGCGAACGGTGCCGGAGCGCCTTGCGCAGGTGCGAACGGCCGCGGTGGATGCGGCTGCGCACCGTCCCGAGCTTGACGCCCAGGGTGGCGGCGATCTCCTCGTACGAGAGGCCCTCGATGTCGCAGAGCACGACCGCCGCGCGGAACTCGGGCGCGAGGGTGTCCAGCGCCTGCTGCACGTCCGCGTCGAAGTGCGTGTCGTTGAAGACCTGCTGCGGGGACGGCTCTCGGCTCGGGAGCCGTTCGGCGGCGTCGTCGCCGAGGGAGTCGAAACGGATCCGCTGCTTGCGGCGGACCATGTCCAGGAAGAGATTCGTCGTGATCCTGTGCAGCCAGCCCTCGAAAGTGCCGGGTGTGTAGGTCGACAGCGACCGGAAGACACGTACGAAGACCTCCTGGGTGAGGTCCTCGGCGTCGTGCTGGTTGCCCGTCAGCCGGTAGGCCAGGCGGTACACGCGGGCGCTGTGCGTGCTGACGATCTCTTCCCATGAGGGCGGGGTCCACGCCTGGGAATCCGCATCTGAGGCGAAGGTCGCGGTCGGTGCGGATTTGTCGGAAGAACGGTCAGCAATGTCGGTCACGGATTTCGGCTCACCCACCGATCCGAGAAAGCGCCGCAGCGCTCCTCTCCGATCCACAGGCGCAGCCGCACCTCCCCTATCGGCTCTGGTGGTGTCCAGCGGAGCCCCTACCATAGCCACCTCGCCCGTTAGCTCCGGATAAGCCTTTTTACCTGCTGTTGCCCCGGTGTCCCCGGGGGCAAGAGGCACATTCCGGTCCCGGCCGCGGGGCCCGGTCCGCATGTCCCTCCACGTCCCTACCTAACGCCTGGTCCCATCTGCGGGTTCCCGGGCGCAGCGGATACAGTCACCGTTGCGCCAACTACGGGGACAGGAGAGGGTCATTACCGCCAACCGGCAGACGAGCTGGGCATTCGCCGACGCCTTTGTCGCCGAGGAAGAAGCTCTGCTCTGGGCCCGGGACCGGGCCCGTGAGTCAGGGCTCCGCCCGGTGTCGTCGGGCACCGGTGCGGCACTGCGCCTGCTCGCTGCCACCGCGGACGCCAAGGCCGTGGCCGAGATCGGCACCGGTACCGGCGTGTCCGGCATCTATCTGCTGCAGGGGATGCGCCCGGACGGCGTCCTGACGACCGTCGACCCGGAACCCGAGCGGCAGCAGTTCGCCCGCCAGGCGTTCCGCGCCGCGGGCTTCGCCACGAACCGCGCCCGTTTCATCCCGGGGCGCGCCCTGGACGTGCTGCCGCGCCTCGCGGACGGCGGGTACGACCTCGTCTTCTGCGACGGCGACCGGCTGGAGAGCATGGACTGCCTCGCTGAATCGTTGCGCCTTCTCCGGCCCGGTGGACTGGTCTGCTTCGAGGGCGTCTTCGCCGACGGCCGGACGATCGACTCCGCGGCGCAGCCCGCCGAGGTCCTGCGGCTGCGGGAGCTGCTGCGGGCCGTGCGCGAGAGCCAGGAGCTGATGGCGGGGCTGCTGCCGGTCGGCGACGGCCTGCTGTGCGCCGTGCGGCGGGGCTGAGCGGGGCACGCCACGGCGTCAGGGGAGCTCCGGCGGGCGGGCTTCCCCCGGCACACCGCTGCCCCGGCACGGAACCCGTGCCGGGGCAGCAGCGAAGTGTGGGCGCCTCCGCCTCAGCCGACGACCTTCTTCAGCGCGTCACCGAGTGCATCGGCCTCGTCCGGAGTCAGCTCGACGACAAGCCGACCGCCGCCTTCGAGCGGAACGCGCATGACGATGCCCCGCCCCTCCTTTGTCACCTCGAGCGGGCCGTCGCCCGTCCGCGGCTTCATGGCCGCCATGCTCGTTCCCCTTCCTGAAACCAGCTCATCGCAGCCGGCGGCTCCATGACAGGCGCTGCCTCACCGGCGTCGAACACAATGCTTCCTCCGCATTATCCCGCATCGATGACCCCGATGACCAACATCGGTCGGCATCGCTTACGCAACGCGCTTTCCCAAAACCACCCAATTCGGCGATCCAGCTGCGATACTGCGCCACCCCCGGCCCCCAGCCGAACTCCAATCGTTAGACGCAGGTCACATGTGCGGCCCGCCCGATCTCCGCCATGCTTGCCTGGACAGGCACGACGCCGGAGCCGTAAGGGGACAGAGGAATGGCCGACACCATGGCTGACGCCGTACTCACGGACGTGAGTGACGGGCTCGCGACGATCACGATCAACCGGCCGGACGCGATGAACGCCATGAACACCGCCGCGAAGGTCGCGCTCCGCGACGCCCTGCTGGCGGTCGCCGGCGACACCGCCGTGCGGGCGGTTCTGCTCACCGCCACCGGGCGCGCCTTCTGCGTCGGCCAGGACCTCAAGGAACACGTCGGCAAGCTCTCCGAGGCCCGTGAGTCGTCCGGCGGCAACGCGCTGAGCACGGTGCGGGAGCACTACAACCCGATCGTCAGGGCCCTCACCGAGATGGAGAAGCCGGTCGTCGCGGGAGTGAACGGGGTCGCGGCCGGGGCCGGATTCGGCTTCGCGCTCGCCGCCGACTACCGGGTGGTCGCCGACACCGCGTCGTTCAACACCTCGTTCGCGGGCGTGGCGCTCACGGCGGACTCGGGCGTCTCCTGGACCCTGCCCCGGCTGATCGGGGCGGGCCGCGCGGCCGACCTGCTGTTCTTCCCGCGTTCGATCTCCGCCCAGGAGGCGTACGAGCTGGGCATCGCGAACAAGGTGGTGCCCTCCGCCGACCTGGCGAAGGAGGCGTACGCGGTGGCACGCGCCCTGGCGGACGGGCCGACGGTGGCCTACGCGGCGCTGAAGTCCTCGGTGGCGTACGGGGCGAAGCACTCGCTCGCCGAGACGCTGGAGAAGGAGGACGAGCTCCAGACGAGGGCGGGCGCGTCGCAGGACCACACCATCGCGGTCGAGGCCTTCCTCGCCAAGCAGCGGCCGAAGTACCTCGGCCGCTAGGGCCCTCACGAGCCGGCCGGCTCCCCAGCACCCGTGGGACCGGAGCACGCCCCGGCACGGTCCCACGGGGGGCTGTGCCTGGCCCACGGGCGGGGACGCCGGGCCTACGGGAGTCGGTCCCGGTCCTGCGGCGCGGGCGGTCAGGTTTCCCGGTCCGGTCGAGCCCCTACCGCCCGCCGCCTCGTGCGACGCAGTCGGCCAGGTGGTCGTCGACGAGACCGCAGGCCTGCATCAGGGCGTACGCGGTGGTGGGGCCGACGAAGCGGATGGACCGCTTCTTCAGTTCCTTGGCCAGCGCGGTGGACTCCGTGGTGACCGCGGGGACGTCCGTGAGGACCCGGGGGGCCGGGCGGGTGGCCGGGTCGGGGGCGTACGACCAGATGAGGGAGTCCAGCTCCCCCTCGCGCCAGCCGGCGAGCACCTTCGCGTTGGCCAGGGTGGCGTCGATCTTCGCGCGGTTGCGGATGATCCCCGCGTCGGCGAGGAGCCGTTCCTTGTCCTCGTCGGTGAACTTCGCGACGGCCGGGATGCTGAATCCCGCGAACGCCGCGCGGAACCCTTCGCGGCGGCGCAGGATCGTCAGCCACGACAGCCCCGACTGGAACGCCTCCAGGCAGAGGCGCTCGAAGAGTGCGTCGTCACCGTGGACCGGGCGGCCCCACTCGGTGTCGTGGTAGGCGAGGTAGTCGTCCGTGGAGAGCCCCCACGGGCAGCGCGGGCGCCCGTCGGCGGCGGGCTCGGCGCCGCTCAACGCGCGTCCTCCCCATCCTGCGGGCCGTTCCCGGGGCCGTCCTCGGCCTCCGGGGTGCCGGCCGGACGCTTCAGCAGGTCGGGGCCGTTGACGGCGGTCGCCTGGGCGCCCGCGAGCGCCGACTCCAGCTCGGCGATGTGGGCGTCGCGCTCCGCGAGCTCGGCCCCCAGCCTGCCGAGGGCTTCGTCGACGTCCGACATGCGGTAGCCGCGTACGGCCATGGGAAGCCGCATGGCCTCCACGTCCGCGCGGCCCACGGGGCGGTTGGCGGGCAGCGGGTCGGTGAGCCGGTCGGGCTCGACGTCCTGCAGCACCGCGCTTCCGCCTCCGCCGACCACGGCCAGGGTGACGGCGGCCACGACGACGACCATCGTGAGCAGCAAGAACCAGAACACGTGCATCTCCCCGGGAGCGGAATACCTGTCCGGGTCAGATCGTGCCATGCGGCACCGACAGTTAGGGTCGCAGGCGCAGGGCGAGCTACAGGAGGAACCAGGGATGCGAAGCGGGGCGCTCAGGCTGGGGCGGCGGGAGTTCGGGCCGGACGAGCCGGTGATCATGGCGATCGTGAACCGCACGCCCGACTCCTTCTACGACCAGGGCGCGACCTTCCGGGACGAACCCGCGCTGTCACGCGTCGAGCAGGCCGTGGCCGAGGGTGCCGCGATCATCGACATCGGCGGGGTCAAGGCCGGACCGGGCGAGGAGGTGACGGCCCGGGAGGAGGCGCGCCGCACGGTCGGCTTCGTCGCGGAGGTGCGCCGCCGCCACCCCGACGTGGTGATCAGCGTCGACACCTGGCGCCACGACGTGGGTGAGGCCGTCTGCGAGGCCGGGGCGGATCTGCTGAACGACGCGTGGGGCGGGGTCGATCCGAAGCTCGCCGAGGTGGCCGCGCGGTACGGGGCCGGGCTCGTGTGCACGCACGCCGGTGGCGCCGAGCCCCGCACCAGGCCGCACCGGGTCGTCTACGACGACGTGATGGCGGACATCCTGCGGGTGACCGTGGGGCTGGCCGAGCGGGCGGTGGAGCTGGGTGTCAGGCCGGACGGGATCATGATCGACCCCGGGCACGACTTCGGGAAGAACACCCGCCACTCCCTGGAGGCCACCCGGCGGCTGGACGAGATGACGGCCACCGGCTGGCCGGTCCTGGTGTCGCTCTCCAACAAGGACTTCGTCGGGGAGACCCTGGACCGGCCGGTGAAGGAGCGTGTGATCGGGACGCTCGCGACCACGGCGGTCTCGGCCTGGCTGGGAGCCCAGGTGTACCGGGTGCACGAGGTGACCGAGACCCGGCAGGTGCTCGACATGGTGGCCTCGATCGCGGGCCACCGGCCACCGGCCGTCGCCCGGCGGGGCCTGGCGTAGGGCTGTACGGCGGATCAGGGGCGCGCCGGCGGACACCGTGCCTCCGTGGGTGCCGGTGGTCCGTCCGGCGAGGCGGAGGAGGGCCGCCCCGGTGCCGGCACCGGGCCCGGGACACGCCTCGCCTCCCGGGCGCCCCGGCCGGCGCCCCTGCGCGGCACGTGCCGCCGCGGCCATCGGGCCGCTGGGACCAGGGAGTGCACGCGGGCCCGGCATGATCCGAACGAGAGGCCCTGGGGTCTTTCGTTCGGATCAGGCCGGATCAGGGAGCGGGGCCTGGTGCCGTGCATCGCAAAGCGGAGGACGGAGGCGACGCTCGCGTCGGGGACCGACGACAACGCCGCGAGGTCCGGCACCGGGGCACGCGGGCCCGGCATGGTCCGAACGAGAGGCCCTAGCTGTTCTGTCCCGGGAGGTTGTGGACGGGTGATGTAGGTCTCGGCTGAGGGATCTTGAACGGGTGAGGGCCTTCCGGGTTCGGTGTGGATTGCGAC
>NZ_JBHZCI010000020.1:0-132521 GCF_042755185.1 Streptomyces sp. NPDC059166
GGGGGGGGGGGGGGGGGGGGGCGGGGGGGGGGGGGGGGGGCCGGGGGTGGGGGGGGGGGGGGGGGGGGGGGGGGGGGCGCCCCCCCCCCCCCCCCCCTCCCGGGGTCGTGTGCTGCTGGGTGGTCAGGCCCAGAGCTGGCCGTGCAGGGTTTCGATGGCGGCTTCCGTGGTGGGTGCGGTGTAGACGCCGGTCGAGAGGTACTTCCAGCCGCCGTCGGCGACGACGAAGACGATGTCGGCGGATTCGCCCGCCTTGACGGCCTTCTTGCCGACGCCTATGGCGGCGTGGAGTGCGGCTCCGGTGGAGACGCCGGCGAAGATGCCCTCCTGCTGGAGGAGCTCGCGGGTGCGGGTGACGGCGTCGGCGGAGCCGACGGAGAAGCGGGTGGTGAGTACGGAGGCGTCGTAGAGCTCGGGTACGAAGCCCTCGTCGAGGTTGCGCAGGCCGTAGACGAGGTCGTCGTAGCGGGGTTCGGCGGCGACGACCGCGACGTCGGGCTTGTTCTCGCGGAGGTAGCGGCCGACGCCCATGAGGGTGCCGGTCGTTCCGAGTCCGGCCACGAAGTGTGTGACGGACGGGAGGTCGGCGAGGATCTCCGGGCCGGTGGTGGCGTAGTGGGCGCCGGCGTTGTCGGGGTTTCCGTACTGGTAGAGCATGACCCAGTCGGGGTGTTCGGCCGAGAGTTCCTTGGCAACGCGTACGGCGGTGTTGGAGCCGCCCGCGGCGGGTGAGGAGATGATCTCGGCGCCCCACATGGTGAGCAGGTCGCGCCGTTCCTGCGAGGTGTTCTCCGGCATGACGCACACGATGCGGTAGCCCTTGAGCCTGGCCGCCATGGCGAGTGAGATGCCGGTGTTGCCGCTGGTGGGTTCGAGGATGGTGCAGCCCGGGGTCAGGCGGCCGTCCTTCTCCGCCTGTTCGACCATGTGGAGCGCGGGGCGGTCCTTGATCGAGCCGGTGGGGTTGCGGTCCTCCAGCTTGGCCCAGATCCGGACGTCCTCGGACGGGGACAGTCGCGGGAGGCGGACCAGGGGCGTGTTGCCGACGACCGCGAGCGGGGAGTCGTACCGCATCAGCGCATTCCGCCGGCGACGGCCGGGAGGATGGTGACGTTGTCGCCGTCGGCGAGCTTGGTGGAGATGCCGTCGAGGAAACGGACGTCCTCGTCGTTGAGGTAGACGTTCACGAAGCGGCGGAGCTGGTCGCCGTCGACGATGCGCTCACGGATGCCGTTGTGGCGGGTCTCCAGGTCGGCGAGGAGGTCGGCGAGGGTGTCCCCGGTGCCTTCGACGGCCTTGGCGCCGTCGGTGTAGGTGCGGAGGATGGTCGGGATGCGGACCTCGATGGCCATGGCGTGGGCTCCTGTCGAAAGCGGGGAGGGCGTGGGGCGCGCGTCTGCTCGCCCCCGCGCGGGGGTGGTGCGTACGTGGTGGCGCTCGGACCGCGGCTCAGGCCGTGCGGTTCACGGGCAGGCGGCAGCGGGGACACATCGCGCTGGAGAGCCTGCACAGGTCGACGTGCAGCCGCGCGACGAGCAGCATGCCCGGCGTCTTGTCGCTCACGTCATGGGGAACCATGCGCTCATCGTATCGATTCCCCACCCGGGATCCGGAGTGTGATTCCACATGGTGGATGGTGGGCGTTCGCCATTCGGACATGTGTCGTCGGCGGGCGGTCCCGGAGCCGTTCAGGTGCTCAGCCGGCGGTGGGGTAGGCCTCGACGACCTCGACCTCTTCCTCGGTGATCTCGCCGTCCACGATGCGGTACGAGCGGAACTGGAAGGGGCCGGCGTCGTCGGTGTCGGCGGTGGAGACCAGGACGTAGTGGGCGCCGGGTTCGTTGGCGTAGGTGAGGTCGGTGCGTGAGGGGTAGGCCTCGGTCGCGGTGTGGGAGTGGTAGATGATCACCGGCTCCTCGTCGCGGTCGTCCATCTCGCGGTAGAGCTTCAGCAGGTCGGTGGAGTCGAACTCGTAGAAGGTGGGCGAGCGTGCGGCGTTGAGCATGGGGACGAAGCGTTCGGGGCGGCCGGTTCCGGCGGGGCCGGCGACCACGCCGCACGCCTCGTCGGGGTGGTCGGCACGGGCGTGGGCGACGATCTGGTCGTGGAGGGCCTGGGTAAGGGTCAGCATGGCGCCAGGATAAGCAGACGGGCCCCCGCGTACCGAGGAGTGGTACGCGGGGGCCCGGATGCCGGACAGGACCGTTGGGGCGGCCGGTGTCCCGCGGGTGCCGTGGCCGGAGGGGCGGGCGGGGGCCGTCGGGTTCCCTCCGGTCACGGCATCAGGTGCCGTGGTGCGGGTCAGCGCTTGCTGAAGGCGGCGTTCCCGGGGTTGCGGGCCCGGAGGACGAGGTAGGAGACGCCGAGCAGGAGAGCCCAGACGGGGGCGCAGTAGAGCGAGATCCTGGCGTCCTTGTCGATGGCCATCATGACGATGACGAGGCCGATGAAGGCGAGGGAGAACCAGCTGGTGAAGGGTGCTCCGGGGGCCTTGAAGGTGGACTGGGGCAGTTCGCCGCGGTCGGCCTTGGCGCGGTAGCGGATCTGGCAGACGAGGATCATGATCCAGGCCCACATGCCGGAGATGGTGGCGAAGGAGACGACGTAGTTGAACGCGTCGCCGGGCCACTGGTAGTTGATCCACACGCCGACGAGCATCAGGGCGGCGGAGAAGGTGGTGCCGATGAACGGCAGGCCGTTCTTCGAGAGCCTGGTGAAGACCTGGGGGCCCTGTCCGTTGAGTGCCAGGTCGCGGAGCATGCGCCCGGTGGAGTACATGCCGGAGTTGCAGGAGGAGAGTGCCGCGGTCAGGACGACGAAGTTCACGATGGCGGCGCCGATGCCGAGGCCCATCTCCTGGAAGGCGGCGACGAACGGGGAGACGCCGGGCTTGAAGGTGCTCCAGGGGACCACGGACAGGATCATGATGAGCGCGCCGACGTAGAAGACGGCGATGCGCCAGGGCACGGTGTTGATGGCCTTGGGCAGGACGGTCTTGGGGTCCTTGGACTCGCCGGCGGTGACGCCGACGAGTTCTACGGCGAGGAAGGCGAACATCACGATCTGGAGGGTCATCAGCGTGCCGCCGATGCCTTCGGGGAAGAATCCGCCGTCGTTCCACAGGTTGGAGACGGTGGCGGTGTCGCCGGCGTCGGAGAAGCCGATGGTGAGGACGCCGGCGCAGATGAGGATCATGCCGAGGATCGCGGTGACCTTGACCATCGAGAACCAGAACTCGAGTTCACCGAAGAGTTTCACCGAGATCAGGTTGGCGCCGTACAGGATGAAGGTGAACACCAGTGCGGACAGCCATTGCGGAATGTCCCACCAATACGTCATGTAGGTGGCGGCGGCGGTCACTTCGGTGATTCCGGTGACGACCCAGAAGAGCCAGTACGTCCAGCCGGTCACGAATCCGAAGAAGGGGCCGAGGAATTCGCGCGCGTACTCCGAGAAGGAGCCTGACACCGGGCGGTACATGAGGAGTTCGCCCAGGGCGCGCATGATGAAGAAGATGACCAGGCCGGCGATGGCGTAGGCGAGGATGAGGCTCGGTCCGGCCCTGTCGATGGCCTTTCCGGCGCCCAGGAAGAGGCCTGTGCCGATGGCTCCGCCGATGGCGATCATCTGGATCTGGCGGGCTCCGAGGCCACGCTTGTAGCCCTCGCCCGCCGGGGCGCCGACGGCGTCCGCGCCGTCCTGCTGCCCCTTGTCGACCTTCGCCGATGTCATGGTGGTGCGCCTTTCTCCACGCCGATCCGCGCCGCCTTCGGCAGCGGATCAGGTCCTGATCCCCCCGGATATGGATGGAGTGCCGCCGGCGTTCGGCCGGTCTGTGGCGCCCCCGGGGACAGGGGTGGCGTCCCCGGGCGGTCGTGAAGATCTATCACGGACGCCCGAGGGCGCCGGAGAACATTCTGTGGCACACACCACAGGGAAAAGCGGACAATTGTTTCCAGGTAAGGCAAAGAAGGCGGACCCTATGGCGGGATCGTTATTCGGATTTGAGGATCCGTTGAGCGAACGCCCTGGCGCGCACTCCTGCTCAGTCGGGCATGAGGGTTTCGACGAGTGTTTCCTGGAGTGCGCCGAGCCACAGATAGGCCATGACCATCGGTTTGCGCGGGTCGCTGTCGGGGAGGCGGTAGAGCGCGCCGTCCTGCCCCTCGTCCTCGTCGGAGACCTCCAGGCGGGTCCCGATGGTGAGCCTGAGGTCGTTGAGGGAGCCCAGCCAGTGGTGGCATTCGCCGGGCGTGAGGGCGAGCACGGCTCCGCCGTCGGAGACCGGCTGGAGGGCGTCGAGCGTCCGCACGACGGCCAGGGCGTCCTCCCGCTTGCGGCTGCGCAGGTCGTTCTCCGTGAAGCGGCGGAACTCGGCGGACGCCTCGCGCAGTTCCTTGTCCTCGTCGCCGTAGGCCTCGGGGAAGAGCCGGGCGAGGGCGGGGTCGGAGGGCGGCTCGCTGGGCCCTTCGGCGAACAGGGCCGCCAGGGGGTCCTCGCCGTCGGCGGGCTGGTCGCCGGGGCCGATCAGTTCGAGCAGCTGGACGGTGAGGGAGCGCAGGATGGCGATCTCGACCTCGTCGAGGGCGACGGACGCGCCGCCGCCTGGGGTGGCCTCGAAGTGGCCGGCCATGGATTCTCCGATGAGTGGGTCGGACGGAGGGGCAGCGGTCGGGTCAGTTGCGGTCCTGGGTCAGCGTGGCCCAGAGCCCGTAGCCGTGCATGGCCTGGACGTCGCGTTCCATCTCCTCGCGGCTGCCGCTGGAGACGACCGCGCGGCCCTTCTGGTGGACGTCGAGCATGAGCTTGTGCGCCTTGTCCTTGGAGTAGCCGAAGTAGGCCTGGAAGACGTACGTCACGTAGCTCATGAGGTTGACCGGATCGTTGTGCACCAGCGTCACCCAGGGGACGTCGGGCTCGGGGACGGCGAAGGTCTCCTCGGCCGATTCGGGACGTTCGATCTCTACGGGGGCAGCAACGCTCACCTACCCCATGCTGCCACCACTGAGGGGCCCGCGCACAAACGGCGCCCCCATCTCGTCACTTTGACGAATAGGGAGTAGCATCCCCGGCATGAACTCAGCGGACCTTGGGCGACGGGTCGGTGTGCCGTCGACCGCGCTCTTCACCGACCAGTACGAGCTCACGATGGTGCAGGCCGCACTGAAGGCAGGCACCGCGGACCGGCGCTCCGTCTTCGAGGCGTTCACGCGGCGGCTGCCCGAGGGCCGGCGCTACGGCGTCGTCGCGGGCACCGGGCGGGTGCTGGACGCGGTGGAGAACTTCCACTTCGACGACGAGATGCTCGGCTTCCTGCGCGACCAGCGGATCGTGGACGGGGCGACCGTGGACTGGCTGGCCGACTACCGCTTCAGCGGCGACATCTGGGGTTACCCGGAGGGCGAGGTGTACTTCCCGGGCTCGCCGCTGCTGCGGGTGGAGGGCTCCTTCGCCGAGTGCGTGCTGCTGGAGACCGTGATCCTCTCGATCCTCAACCACGACTCGGCGATCGCCGCCGCCGCGTCCCGGATGTCGGCGGCCGCCGGGGGCCGCAGGCTCATCGAGATGGGTGCCCGGCGCACCCACGAGCTGTCGGCGGTGGCGTCGGCCCGCGCCGCGTACATCGGCGGGTTCCACACCACCTCGGACCTGGCTGCGGGCTTCCGCTACAACATCCCCACGGTGGGCACGAGCGCGCACGCGTTCACCCTGCTGCACGACAGCGAGCGGGACGCCTTCCGGGCCCAGGTGGACTCGCTGGGCCGCGGGACCTCCCTCCTGGTCGACACCTACGACGTGACCGAGGCGGTCCGCACGGCGGTGGAGATCGCGGGGCCCGAGCTCGGCGCCGTACGCATCGACTCGGGCGATCTGCTGCTCGTGGCGCACCGGGTGCGCCAGCAGCTGGACGAGCTGGGCGCCACGGAGACGAAGATCGTGGTGACGTCGGATCTCGACGAGTACGCGATCGCCTCGCTGGCCGCCGCGCCCGTGGACTCGTACGGGGTCGGCACCCAGCTGGTCACCGGGAGCGGGCACCCGACGTGTTCCATGGTCTACAAGCTGGTGGCGCGCGCGAGGTCGGCGGATCCGGCCGATCCGCTGCTGCCCGTGGTGAAGAAGTCGCTGGGCGCGAAGTCGTCACGGGGCGGCCGCAAGTGGGCGGCGCGCCGGCTGGACGCCGCGGGTACCGCGGAGGCCGAGGTGATCGGCAGCGGGGACGTCCCGGCGGAGCTGGTGGAACGGCAGCTGCAGGTGGAGCTGGTCAGGGGCGGCGAGGTCGTCGGACGGGAGCCGCTGGAGGCCGCCAGGGACCGGCACATCGCGGCCCGGGCGGGCCTTCCGATGTCGGCGATGCAGCTGTCCCGCGGCGAGCCGGTGCTGCCCACCGAGTACCTCTGAGTGCCGCGCGGGGGCGGGGGCCCGTGACGCCCGGCGCGAGAGCCGGTGCGTATGCCCCCTCCCGCGGGGTGCGCCGAGTCTCTAGGCTCGGTGGCGTATCCGCCCGCCCTTCTCCGTACACACCGCCGACCCCCCATCGAAGGACACACGTCATGCATCGCGCGTTGATCGTCGTTGACGTCCAGAACGACTTCTGCGAGGGCGGCAGCCTCGCGGTGGCG
Source organism: Streptomyces sp. NPDC059166 (assembly GCF_042755185.1). NCBI lineage: Bacteria > Bacillati > Actinomycetota > Actinomycetes > Kitasatosporales > Streptomycetaceae > Streptomyces > Streptomyces sp. NPDC059166. The sequence goes on from NZ_JBHZCI010000020.1 coordinate 6,624, forward strand.
GGCGGCGCCGATGTCGCCGCCGCCATCACCGACCTGATCGGTCAGGCCCAGCCCGGGTACAGCCATGTGGTGGCCACCCGCGACCACCACATCGACCCCGGTGACCACTTCTCCCCCTCCCCCGACTTCGAGCACTCCTGGCCGCCGCACTGCGTCGCCGGTACGGAGGGGGTGGGATTCCACCCGAACTTCGCTCCCGCGGTGGCCTCGGGCGCGATCGACACCGTCTTCGACAAGGGCGCCTACGCGGCGGCCTACAGCGGTTTCGAGGGTGTCGACGAGAACGGCGTCGGCCTGGCGCAGTGGCTGCGGGACCGCTCCGTGACCGCTGTCGACGTGGTGGGCATCGCCACGGACCACTGTGTGCGGGCCACCGCCCTGGACGCGGCCCGGGAGGGGTTCGCCACGCACGTGCTCCTGGACCTGACGGCCGGTGTCGCCGAGGGGACCACGGAGCGGGCCCTGGAGGAGCTGCGGACCGCGGGTGTGGAGCTGACGGGCAAGCCGGTCGTCTGACGGGTCACCGCGCCCTCGCGGCCACCGCGCCCTGCGCGCCCTCGCGGCCACCGCGGGTCCCGGGGGGGGGCATGCACCGGCCGGGCTCAGGCCGCCGGGCGGGCGGGGCCGGCGTAGCCGGCGGTGCCGAGCAGGGCCCGTATCGGGTGCCAGAGCTCCTGGCTGCCGGTCTGGGGCGCCGTGCGGCGCCAGAGCAGCCCGTCCGGGTGGTGCAGGACCGCCGTTATCTCGTCCGGGGTGGGCGGCTGGGCGTTGCCGCGGAGGTAGACCGCGCGCAGCCCCAGGTTGCGCAGCCTGGTCAGGGCGCGCGCCCTGTTCGCCGCGTGGACCAGCACCCGTACGGGCGCTCCGGGGCCGGCGCCGTCCGCCGGGCCGTGCAGGGCCAGTGCCACGACCACGGTGCCGCCGGGCAACCTGCAGAAACCTCCGCCTGCCATGCTTCGCGCTCCCCCGTAAGACTTCGTGTCAATAAGGATCGGTAGGACGCACCTAAACACGACCGGCCGCCGCCCCGCTAGGGGGCGACGGCCGATCATGGTTTGACCAGGCTTTTTTCGGACTACTTGCCCGAGGGGCCGACCTTCACGATCATCGTGGCGCCGCTGAGCGGCTCGCTGACGATGGTGATCCGGGTGTTGGTGTCAGTAACCTTGACGCTTCCGGTCGGGTTCTCCTCGTACCAGTAGGTGCCCTTGCGGTCGTCGAAGACCGGGACGCCCAGCGAGGGCTTGATCTTCAGCGCCACGTCCGCGTTGTGCAGCGTGAAGCCCTTGTTCGGGTACCAGCTGAACGGCGCGTCGAACGGCTGGATCTTGTTGCGCAGGATCGAGCCGTTCGTCCACTTCAGCGGCTTGGCGTGGGAGTCCACCGGAAGGATCAGCCCCTGGCCCGGGTGGACCGAGGTGTTGTTGTCCTTCTGGGAGGTGTCCCAGAGCCAGACCATCAGGCCGTTCTGGTACGAGTAGTGCTCGACCCAGTCGGGGCGGGTGGTGGTGAAGCCGAAGTTGTACGGGCCGACCTCGAGGGTCTTGTCGTACGAGACGTACTGGCGGTTCTCGGCGAGGTAGTACTGCGGGTAGTCGTTGGTGAACGACTCGCCGATGCGCGAGAAGCCCTTGCCGGTCCAGCCGTTGTCGTCGCCCTCGGCGTCGTCCGAGAAGAGGACCGCGCCGTCGGCGGTGACGGTGATCGCGTCCGCGGCGAAGCCCTTGCCGCCCGCGCCGCCGTCCGTCTGGTAGCGGAAGCGGAGGTCGATCTTCTGGCCGGCGTAGGCGTCCAGCGGGTAGACGAGCTTCTTGTACGCGCCGGAGACGTCGGTCAGGGCCGGCTTGTCGCTGGCGTCGCGCGGGATGGCCTTGCCGTCGGCGGTGCCGTCGAGCGCGGTCCAGCTGGTGCCGCCGTTGGTGGACACCTCGGTGTAGAGGTAGTCGTAGTCGGCCTCGATGTCGTACCAGCCGGACAGGTCCAGCGAGGCGGACGACTTGCCGGTCAGGTCGACCGAGCGGGTCAGGGTGTTCGACAGGTCGTCACCCATGTCGCTCCACCACTGCTTCGAGCCCTGCGCGGGCTTCGTCACGGTGGTGGTGACTTCCTTCTCGGGAAGCTCGACGACCAGCGCCTGCTTGTCCTTGGTGTTGTACTCCGAGACACCCAGCTTGTGGAGGGAGTTCGTCGCGGCCTTGGCCGTGTCGTAGTCGAGCCAGCCCAGCTGGAGCTTGTCCCAGGCGGTCATGTCGCCCGGGAGGTTGCCTATCTGGCCGTCGCCGGTGCCGAGCCAGGAGCCGGCCGACATCAGGGACCAGAAGCCGACGGAGTTCTCGCCGCCGCCGGAGGTGTCGTACAGGTCCGGGAGGCCGAGGTCGTGGGCGTACTCGTGGGCGAAGACGCCCAGGCCGCCGTTCTCGGGCTGCGCGGTGTAGTCACCGACCCACATGCCGGTGTCGCCGATCTCGGCGCCGCCCGCCTTGTTGCCCTCGGGGCCGGTGGCTCCGGCGTTGGTGCCGTAGGCGTACCAGCGGTGCGCCCAGATGGCGTCGGTGCCCTCGACGCCGCCGCCCGCGGACTCGTCCTCGCCGGCGTGGACCAGCTGGAAGTGGTCGATGTAGCCGTCGGGCTCGTTGAAGTTGCCGTCGCCGTCGTAGTCGTAGCGGTCCCACTGGTCGTACTGGGCGAGGTCGGCCTTGATCTGGTCCAGGGTGCGGCCCTTGGCCTTCTGGTCGGTGACCCAGGCGTTCACGCCGTCGCGGACGGTGTCCCAGACGTTGGCGCAGTTGGTGGAGCCGCAGTAGTTGGAACCGTAGCGCGCCTCGTTGTAGGGGACCTTGACCCAGTCCGAGACCTCGCCGTCGACCGAGTAGCGCCCGGAGGACGTCTTCTCGTAGTAGGTCTTGAGCGATTCCTTGCCCTTGCCCTCACCGAAGTAGAGGTCCTGGAAGTGCTCCTGGTCGTAGTCGGCCTGCCAGGCGGTGCTGTTGTCCTTCGCCGGGTCGGGCTCGGCTATCTCGTTGTGCTGCGGGCCGGGCGTCCCGCCGTACTTCTTGACGGGCGGCTTGGGGCCGTCGCCGTCGGGGTCGAACATCGTGGTGTCGTCGACCTTGTCGCCGAACTCCACGAGGATGGTGAAGATCTTGTCGGTCTTCTCGCGGCCGAGCTCGACGTACTTGCTCTTGCCGAGCTGCACGACCTTGGAGCCGCCGCGGGTGGTCACCTTCTTGTCCCCGGACAGGACCTGCTCCAGGGCGGACTGCCGCTGGGCGTCCTGCTCCTTGCTGAAGGGGCCTTCCAGGTCGTGCTCCTGCGCCTTGACCGGCGCGGGGTCGCGCCGGTCGACGACGGAGGCACCGGAACCTGATGCCCTGTCATCCGCCTGGGCGGTGGCGAAGGTCGACGCCGTCGCGGCGGTGGCGGCCAGCGCCACGGCCACCGCGGTGGCGCGTAGCGCCCGTCTCTGAGTGATCACTTGATGCAGTCCTCCCCGGCGTTCGCGTCCGCGGCCGGGCGGTGGGTGGGTACGGGGCCGCGCGCGATTGAACGCGTCACAAGTGACGACATTCGATCGGAGTTATGAGAGAAAAGACAGACCTTGACTTGCACAGGCCAAGTGCACTATGCGGGAGCCGAATTCCGATATCCGGACGCCCCATCAGCCGTTCCGCGGACCTGCCGACTCCGACCGGCGCGCCGAGACCGGAATCCGGCAACCACGTGACTCCGTGCGCCCCCCGTGCACCGGTACCGTGGGTTAGGTCACGCTTACTCATCGTCCCGCACGGGCATCCACCGTCGTAGAGTCGATTGACAGTGCGAACGCGTCGAGAGACGTGTCGAGAGACTCCCCAACCGACGCCCCGAGGACGGATATCGCCATGCCGCGTCCGACTGCCGCACAGTACTTCTCCGGTTCGGCCACCGTCGTCGTCTCCGCCCTGGCCCTGCTGCTCCTCCTCGGCGTGGAGTCGGGCCCCGGCGTCGCGGCCGTCTGCGCCGCCTCCCTGGTGCTCGGCCTGCTGGTGGCTGCGGCCCTGCCGTCCCGCACGGCCGCGACCGCGACGACGGCCGCGCCGTCGATCGAGGTCAGGGCGCACCGCATGGCCGAGGACCTGGAGCGCGCCGCCGGCCGGGAGCGCGTCAGCGGTCAGACCTCGCGCCGCTGAGCGTCGGGCACGGTGACGACCACGGTCTTGCCCGCCTTGTCCTGCAGGCCCTGCCGGTACGGCTTGTCCGTGAACATCAGCACGATGTTGATGAGCCACCACAGGCACGGGCAGCAGAGCAGCGCCGGGACCCAGAGCACGACGGCGCGCATCAGCGCGGAGCTCGTGTCGGGGACCGAGCCGTCGTTGAGCATCGCGACGCGCATCTTCAGCAGCCGCTTGCCGGGCGTCCGGCCGTCCTTGTGGGTGAAGTAGGTGTCGTAGGCGACGTAGACGACCAGCCCGATGAGCGACCAGACGAGCTGGTGCCCGCTGTAGGCGTCGCCGACGGCGTTGCCGAAGTCCTCCCCGTCCTCCGACGTGACGTCGACCGCCCCGCCGAAGGGCAGCGAGATCAGGTACAGCGGGATCGAGATGATGAGGAAGTCGATGAGTCGCGCCAGGATCCGCTTGCCCGGTTCGGCCAGCGGCGGCATGCCCGCCAGCGGATCCGCGCCACCGTACGGGCCCCCGCCGCCGTACGGGTCGTTCGGCGGAGGCGGGGGCGGGGGCCCGCTGTCGTAGGGGGAACCGCCCTGCGGGGGCGGCGGCCCCTGCGGTGGCCGCTTCGAGAAGGGGTCGTCGTCGGGCGGCGGGGGTGGCGGCTGGTTGCTCATGGGGGCAGTGCACCCCGGCCCGCCGGGGCCCGCAACGGCTGAGGTCCCTTCGGGGGACGGGGCGTCAGCACACGGGCGTACGGGTTGTCAGCGCACCGGTACGCGGGTGGCTCTCACCCCGCGACGAAGGTGCGGGCGGCCTTGTCGTGCCAGCACTGACGCCACGGACGGTCGATCAGGCACCAGAGCACACCGACGACTCCGACGAGGAGGAGCCCCAGGACCCCGTACACCAGCCAGCGGCGCAGGGCGGCGCCCACGCCGGGCGAGTCATGGGACTCGATGTCCCGGACCTCGATGCCGCAGAGCCTCTTGCCCAGCGTGCGGCCCCACTTGGCGGTGGGCAGCGCCTCCAGGAGGAAGCCGAGGACCAGGAAGGCGGCGAGGACTCCGCCGAGGAGGGTGGCCGTGGTGGAGTCGAGGAGCCAGACCGTGACGGTCTCGCCCGACAGCTTCGCCGCGTCGATCTTCCGGTCGATGTGGTCCGTCGCCCGGGAGACCAGGGGGACGGCGGCCGCGCCGACGAGGGCGCCGAGGACGACGGTGTCCACCAGTCGCGCGGCGAACCGCCTGCCGAGGCCCGCCGGTCGGGCCGAGGCCTGGGACCGGGCGAGCTGCTGGAAGGGGTCGTCCACCGGCGGCTTCCAGGGCACCACGGGCTGCTGCTCGGGGCCCGCACCCGGCTGTCCGGAGCGGACCTGCGGCGGACCGGCCTGCTGCCCCTGGCCCGGCAACTGGTGCCCCTGTTGCGGCCAGGAGGCGCCCGCCCCTCCCGGGTCAGGTGCCGCGGGCGTGACGGGCGCGGGCGTCTGGCGCTGCGGGACGGCGGGCAGGGACGCCTGGGGCTGCGGGGTGGGTGCGGGCGGCCGGTGCCGGGGGGTGGCGGGTGCGGGCGGCCGCGCGGTGCCGGCGGGCGGCACGGCGCGGATCGCCATGGTGCCTTCGGCGGGCACGCGGCCCTCGTCGCGCGGCTGCGGGGCACGCGCCGGACCGCCGCGGCCGACCGCCCGGATCGTGACCGTGCCGTCCGTCGGCGGGCGGGTGCCGGAGCCGTCCCCGGCGACGTCGGGCCGGACGGGGTCCGCGCCACCGGCGACCGCGTCGCCGCCGTCCCGCATGCCGGGCAGGGCACCGCGTACGGGATCCTCGGCGCCGGTGGGCACACCACCTGACGGGGCGCCACCCGCCGGGCCGTCCTCGGCGGACGCGGGCCTGCGGGGCTCGGGCGTACGGGGGTCCTGGCCGCCGCCCCACGAGACACGGTTGTCGCGTTCACCGCCGAAGCCGGTCTGCCGCGACGTGTCCGCCTGCCAGGCCGAGGCGGGCAGGGAGCGGCCCGGGGGCGCGACGCCCTCACCGCCGTGGCCGGGCTCCTCGACCTCGTCGAGGTACATCGGCCCGGTCTCGTCCACCGGGGCGGTACGCGACACCGGGGACGGGCCGGACGACGGGGAGGGGGCGGTGCCGGGCCGCCCGGCGGACTGCGTGGCGGGGGGCGTCCCGTCCTGCTGGGGTGCGGGCCGGCTCGTGCCGGGGACCCACGAGGCGCCGTTCCAGTACCGGACGTATCCGGGGATGGACGGGTCGGGGTAGTACCCCTCGCGGGGGTTCTCGTCACCGGGTGCCGGGGTTGGGGCGCTCATCACCGTGGTCCCGTATCTCTTCGTGGCCTCATGCCGGCCGACCTCCATACAAGGGTCCACATCTATCAGACCTCCGAGTGCCCCCGGGCCCGTCCTGACGTTTGGACCACTTTCAGGGTCCGGAGAAGATTTTCTGGGAAGTCGCGTCATAGACGTCGGGGAGGGCGCTCTCTCCTTGTGCGGACCGGTCGAGGGACCGGCCCCTACGAGCATCGGAAGGTCGTGCACCCGCATGCAGAACGCCGTGGAACGCGAGCTGGAAGTCAAGCTGGTCCTGTCGCCCGAGCGGTCCGTCCCGGTACCCGCCCGGCTGTCCTACTTCACCGACGACCCGTACGCCGTGCACATCGCCTTCCACATCGGCTCGGACACGCCCGTGCACTGGACGTTCGCCCGGGAACTGCTGGTGGAGGGTGTGTTCAGGCCGTGCGGTCACGGGGACGTGCGGATCTGGCCGGCCAAGGTCGACGACCGGGGCCTCATCTGTGTCGCCCTCACCTCGCCCGACGGCAACGCGCTGCTGGAACTGCCGTCGGTCGCGGTGTCCGCGTGGGTGGAGCGCACCCTGCGGATCGTCCCTCCGGGGACCGAGAGCACGCTGCTCGGTCTGGAGGACGCCCTCACCCGGCTGCTCACCCCTCTGCCGGCCGACGACCTGTGGCTGAGCGACCCCTGGTCGCAGGACGAGCCGAAGGACGGCGAGGGCTGAGCCGTGGCGGAAGGGCTCAGAAGAGCTTGCCGGGGTTGAGCAGTCCGAGGGGGTCGAAGGCGGCCTTGATGCCGCGCTGCACCTCGACGCCCACCTCGCCCAGTTCGCGGGAGAGCCACTCCTTCTTCAGGACACCGACCCCGTGTTCACCGGTGATGGTGCCCCCCAGTTCCAGGCCGAGCGCCATGATCTCGTCGAAGGACTCACGAGCCCTGCGGGACTCGTCGGCGTCGGTGTGGTCGAAGCAGACGACGGGGTGGGTGTTCCCGTCGCCCGCGTGGGCGCAGACACCGATGGTCAGCCCGAACTTCTCCGCGATGGCGGCCGTGCCCTCGATCATCTCGCCGAGCCGCGAGCGGGGCACGCACACGTCGTCGATCATCGTGGCGGACCGGACGGTCTCCAGGGCGGGGAGAGACAGCCGGCGCGCCTGCATCAGGAGTTCGGACTCGGCGGTGTCCTCGGCGGGCACCACCTCGGTCGCCCCGGCCGCGGTGCAGAGCTCACCGACCGCCGCGAGGTCGGCGGCCGGGTCGGGCGTGTCGAAGGCGCAGAGGAGAAGGGCCTCCGTGGACTCCGGGAGGCCCATGGACGCCATCGCGTTGACGGCACGGACGGTCGTACGGTCCATCAGTTCGAGGAGTGACGGGGTGTGTCCGCGCTCCATGATCCGGCACACCGCGTCGCAGGCGGCGGCCGCCGAGGGGAACTCGGCGGCGAGCACGAGCTGCTGCGGCGGCTGCGGGCGCAGGGCGAGCACAGCTTTGACAACGATGCCGAGGCTTCCCTCGGAGCCGACGAAGAGACGGGTGAGGTCGTAACCGGCCACCCCCTTGGCGGTGCGCCGTCCGGTGTTCAGCAGCCGCCCGTCGGCCAGGACGACCTCGAGGCCCAGGACGTACTCGGCGGTCACCCCGTACTTCACGCAGCACAGCCCGCCGGACGCGGTGCCGATGTTGCCGCCGATGGTGCACATCTCCCAGCTCGACGGGTCGGGCGGGTAGTAGAGACCGTGCTCGTTCACCGCCCGGGAGAGGGTGGCGTTGACGACGCCCGGTTCGACGACCGCGATCCGGTCGACCGGGTTGATCTCGAGGATGCGGTCCATCTTCACCAGCGAGAGCACGATGCAGCCGTCGGATGCGTTCGCCGCGCCCGAGAGGCCCGTCCGCGCACCCTGGGGCACGACGGGGACGCGCAGCGCGGTGGCGGTCCGCATCACGTGCTGGACCTCTTCGACCGTCCGCGGGAGCACCACCACGGCCGGGGAGCCGGCCTCGCAGAAGCTGGCCATGTCGTGGGCGTACGAGGCGGTGACGTCGGGGTCCGTGATCAGCGCCTCGGCCGGAAGCCCCGCGCGCAGTCGTTCGAGAAGATCATCCATGATCCAAGCCTGACACCCGGGGCCAATGGTGTGAACCCGTCTGCGTCACCCTTCGGACACCACGATGTGATCTTCGTACTGACGCAGAGTGATGGCCATGGATGCCAAGTCGCAGCAGATCCCGGAGCCTCTCCCCTCCACCCTGCCGCCCCAGGGTGCGACGGCCGTCCCCCAGCCCCCCGCGCCGATGCGCACCACGCTGCGCCGGGCGGCGTTCGGTGCGGTGGCCGGCGCCGTGCTCGTGGCCGGAGCGGTGATCGCGGTGCCGGACGAGGCGGAGAAGGCCCCGCCGCCCGTGGCCGGGCCCGTGGCGAGGGCCGAGGCCGCCGCGGCTGCGGGCTCGCCCGCGTCCCTGTCGGACCTGACGGCTCTCATCGGCGACCGGCAGAAGTGGGTGGAGACGCATCCGGCGGACGCCCCGTCCTGGGCCACGCTGGGCACCGCGTACGTCGAATGGGGACGGCGCTCGGCGGACGCGTCCTACTACACCCGGGCCGAGCAGGCGCTCCAGCGCTCGCTGGCCGCCCAGCCGGGTGAGCGGGGGAACTCGGGGGCCTGGGTGGGGCTCGGGGCACTGGCCAACGCCCGTAACGACTTCCTCGCCGCGAAGAAGTGGGGCGAGACGGTCCGCGCCCGGCAGCCCAAGGACTGGACGGCCTACCCGGTGCTGATCGACGCGTACGAGGGGCTCGGTGAGTACGCGTCGGCGGCGAAGGCGACGGAGAAGTTCGCCTCCCTCCGCAAGGGCGCCCCCGCGCTGGCCAGGACCTCCGAGATGTACCGCAACCAGGGGTGGCGGGAGGACGCCCTCGCCGCGGCGCAGGAGGCGGCCGACCGCGCGGCTTCCCCCACGGAGAAGGCGGAGGCGCTGAACCGGCTGGGCGCGCTGGCCGCCGAGCGCGGGGAGCCGGACGAGGCGCTCGCCCAGTACGACGCCGCCCGGCGGACCGACCGCGGCAGCCTCACCTCCCTCGCGGGCCGGGCGCGCGCCCTGGTCGCCCTGGACCGCGCGGACGAGGCGCTGGTGGACTACCGGACGGTGACGACGAAGCTGCCCCGCCCCGCGTACGTCCTCGAACTGGGCGAGCTGTACGAGTCCCTCGGCCTGGACGGTGACGCCCGCACGCAGTACGCCCGGCTCCGCGGCCTCCTGACGCAGGCGAGGACCTCCGGGGTGGACGAGTCGCTGACCGAGGCCCGCTTCGAGGCCGACCACGGCGACCCGGAGGCCGCGGTGGACCTCATGCGCACCGCGTGGGAGGGACAGCGCCGCAGCGCCGCCGTCGCGGACACCCTGGCCTGGTCCCTGCACCGGGCCGGCCGCAGCGAGGAGGCGATGCAGTACGCGGAACGGGCGGTGGAGACGGGCGTACGGAACGCCTCGTACTCCTACCACCTGGGCGTGATCGAGAGCGCCCTCGGCCAGGACGGCCCGGCCCGCGGGCATCTGCAGGACGCGCTGCGCACCGACCCGCGGTTCTCACCGCTGGGCGCCCCGCTCGCCCGGGAGGCACTGGACGCTCTGGGTGAACCGGCGGAAGGCGGACCGGCACAGATCCTGCCGCCCTCCCAGGCCCCTGCCCCCGAACCCCCGGCGTCGGCCCCGGCGCCTGAGCCGGAGCGGAAGCAGGAGCAGGAGCAGGAGCCGAAGTCCGGGCCCTCACCGGATCCGACGCCCTCGCAGCCGGCCTCACCGTCCGCCCGCGCACCGGGGACGGGGGCCTCGGCGAGTCCCCGGGCGTGACGGGAGCAGGACCGGCAGGACGGAGGAGGGCCGCCCGGGGCTTCGGGCGGCCCTCCTCCGTCCGGTACGGGGGCACCCGGCCGAGGGCTTCGCGCTCATGGCGGGTGCCACGCGGCCGGGCCCCGCCGGAGACGCGCGGCCGGGAGTGCGGCGGCCGAGCGGGCCTCGGGCACGCGGGCTCCCGGGCCGTACGGAACCCCTGCCGCCGGGTCACCGGCCGCGCTGGATCCCCGGCGCCCGGATCACCGGCCGCGGGGGATCCGCGCCGCCCGGGTCACCGGCCGCGGCGGGTTCCGTCAGAGGTTTCCGCGCTTCTCCTGCTCGCGCTCGATCGCCTCGAAGAGCGCCTTGAAGTTGCCCTTGCCGAAGCCCATGGAGCCGTGGCGCTCGATCATCTCGAAGAAGACCGTCGGACGGTCCTGGACCGGCTTGGTGAAGATCTGCAGCAGGTAGCCGTCCTCGTCGCGGTCGACCAGGATCTTCAGCTCGCGCAGCGTCTCCACCGGCACCCGGGTCTCGCCGGCCCACTCACCCAGGGTGTCGTAGTAGGAGTCCGGGGTGTCGAGGAACTGCACACCGGCGGCACGCATGGCCCGGACGGACCCGACGATGTCGTTGGTGGCGAGCGCGATGTGCTGGACGCCCGCCTCGCCGTAGAACTCGAGGTACTCGTCGATCTGCGACTTCTTCTTCGCGATCGCCGGCTCGTTGATGGGGAACTTCACCTTGAGGGTGCCGTCTGCGACGACCTTCGACATCAGGGCGGAGTACTCGGTGGCGATGTCGTCGCCCACGAACTCCTTCATGTTGGTGAAGCCCATGACCTCGTTGTAGAAGGTCACCCACTCGTTCATCCGGCCGAGCTCGACGTTGCCGACGCAGTGGTCGACGGCCTGGAAGGTGCGCTTGGCGGGCGGCTCGACGATCGGGTCGGCCGCGACGTAGCCGGGGAGGTAGGGGCCGTCGTAGCCGCCGCGCTCGACCAGGGTGTGCCGGGTCTTGCCGTAGGTGGCGATGGCGGCGAGCACGACGGTGCCGTTCTCGTCCTTCACCTCGTGGGGCTCGGTGATGCCCCGGGCGCCGTGCTCGACGGCGTAGGCGTACGCGGCCCGCGCGTCGGGGACCTCGATGGCGAGGTCGACCACGCCGTCGCCGTGCGCGTGCACGTGGTCGGCGAGGAAGGTGCCCCACTCGGAGGACGCCTTGACGACCGACGTGAGGACGAAGCGGGCGGAGCCGTTGGTCAGGACGTAGCTCGCGGTCTCCCGGCTGCCGTTCTCCGGGCCGGAGTAGGCGACGAGCTTCATGCCGAAGGCGGTCGAGTAGTAGTGCGCCGCCTGCTTGGCGTTGCCCACCGCGAAGACCACCGCGTCCATTCCCTTGACCGGGAAGGGGTCGGCCTGCCGGGCGGTGTCCGGGGTGGTGTGCACAGTCTCAGTCATGTCCGAAGGTTCCCGCCGCTTCGCAAGGTGCGCAACAGTTCGCGAAACGCCTGGTCAATCTGTCCAGTGAACGGTCAGGATGAGCGGACTATCTGTACAGGCTGACCATCAGGGGGCGGACCATGGCGATCGACGGACTCGACGGCCGGCTCATCGTGCTGCTGGCCCGGGAGCCCCGTATCGGCGTGCTCGAGGCGTCCCGGCGGCTCGGGGTGGCACGGGGCACGGTGCAGGCGCGGCTCGACCGTCTTCAGTCCAATGGCGTCATCCGCGGCCTCGGACCGGACGTGGACCCGGCGGCGCTCGGCTACCCGGTCACCGCGTTCGCCACGCTGGAGATCAAGCAGGGCCAAGGCTCCGACGTGCGGGCCCATTTGAGCGGTGTGCCGGAGGTCCTGGAGCTCCACACCACGACCGGGCACGGGGACATGCTCTGCAGGCTCGTGGCCCGTTCCAACGCCGACCTTCAGCGGGTGATCGACCTGGTGGTCGGCTTTGATGGGATTGTCCGGGCCTCCACGGCGATCGTCATGGAAAACCCGGTGCCCCTGCGTATTATCCCGCTGGTTGAGCAGGCTGCAGGGGACACCGACTGAGCCTACGGAGCACCATGTGAACTTCTGGGAGTATTTGGGCACCCGCCACCAGCAACTGCTCACCGACACGTATCAGCACGCCAGCGCCGTCTTCCAGTGCATGGTCATCGCCACCCTTCTCGGCGTGCTGATCGGTGTGGTCAGCTACCGCAGCAACTGGGGCGGGTCGCTCGCGATCACGTCGACCTCGGCGATCCTCACCATTCCGTCGCTCGCCGCGATCGGTCTGCTGATCCCCCTGGTCGGTCTGGGGGTCCCGCCCACCGTGATCATCCTGACCCTCTACGGGCTGCTGCCCATCGTCCGCAACTGCATCGTCGGGCTGCGCGGGGTCGACCCCGCCCTCGTCGACGCGGCGAAGGGCATCGGCATGTCCCGGACCCGTCGGCTGCTGAAAGTCGAACTGCCCCTCGCATGGCCGCCCATCCTCACCGGCATCCGGGTCTCCACCCAGATGCTGATGGGCATCGCCGCCATCGCCGCCTACGCCTCGGGCCCCGGACTCGGCAACGAGATCTTCCGCGGCCTCGCCTCACTCGGAAGCGCCAACGCCATCAACCAGGTCCTCGCCGGCACGATCGGCATCGTCATTCTCGCCCTGCTCTTCGACGCCGCGTACGTACTGCTCGGGCGGCTCACCATCCCTAGGGGGATCCGTGCCTGAGACCGTCACCGCGCAGGCGGATTCCACCCCGGCCCGCCCGGCCACCACCTCCGGCGCCACCATCCAGCTGGAGAACCTCAGCAAGTCCTACCCCGGCAGCCCCTCCCCCGCCGTGGACGACGTGTCCATGGACATCAAGGCCGGTGAGACGGTGATCCTCGTCGGTCCTTCGGGCTGCGGGAAGTCCACCACCCTGAAGATGATCAACCGGCTGATCGAGCCGACCTCCGGGCGGATCAGGATCAACGACGAGGACGTCACCGACATGGATCCGGTGAAGCTCCGCCGGAAGATCGGCTACGCGATCCAGTCCTCGGGTCTCTTCCCGCACATGACGGTCGCCGAGAACATCGCGCTCGTGCCGAAGATGACCGGCTGGTCGAAGTCCGGGGTGAAGGACCGCGTCGAGGAGATGCTCGACCTGGTCGGGCTCGACCCCCGGGAGTTCCACGGCCGCTACCCTCGCCAGCTCTCCGGAGGCCAGCAGCAGCGCGTCGGTGTGGCACGGGCCCTGGCAGCGGACCCGCCGGTGCTGCTCATGGACGAGCCGTTCGGCGCCGTCGACCCGATCACCCGTGACCACCTCCAGGACGAACTGATCCGTCTTCAGCACGAGCTGCACAAGACGATCGTCTTCGTCACCCACGACTTCGACGAGGCCATCAAGCTCGGCGACCGTATCGCGGTGCTCCGGGAGCGGTCCCACATCGCGCAGTTCGACACCCCCGAGGCCATCCTCACCAACCCGACGGACGACTTCGTCTCCGGTTTCGTCGGTGCGGGCGCGGCCCTGAAGCGGCTCAACCTCACCCGGGTACGGGACGTCGGCATCGCCGAGTTCCCCACGGTGACCGTCGAGGACCCGCTCCAGTCGATCTTCAACAAGCTGCGGGCCGGCCAGCACAACGAACTGCTGATGCTGGACCGCAACAACCGCCCCTACAAGTGGCTGCGGCGCGGCGACCTGAGCCGGGCCAAGGGCTCACTGGCCCGTGCCGGGCAGCTGGTGCACGACACGGTGACCCGGGACGCGACGCTCCACGACGCGCTGGAGGCGGTGCTGACCGACAGCGGCGGCCGGGTCGCGGTGACGGGGCGGCGCGGGGAGTTCATCGGCGTCGTCGACATGCAGACCCTGATGAACTCGGTGCAGGAGCTCCTGGAGGCGGACCGCCTCGCGGCGATGGAGCACGAGCACGACCTGGAGGAGCTGCGCTCCCACCGGACGGAGCAGGAGCTGGAAGGGGGTGACGGCGGACTGTGACCCCCAGTCATCAGGCTCCCCCCAAGGGGGAGCGCCCGCCCGGCGAACACGAGGTGGGGGGCAAGGTCTTCCGCGACGAGGAGAGCGAGCCCGTCTCGCATCCCGCGCCGGCCCGGCGCATCACCTGGAAGAAGCTCGTCGTGGTCCCGGCCGTCTGCGCGGTCGTGCTCGTGGTCACCTACCTGTGGATCTCCAACGTCGAGCTCGACTCGATCGCGGAGAACTCACTGGCCGGTGACAACGTGCAGGTCCGCTGGTGGCAGCACGTCAGGCTGACCGCGATCTCCACCTTCTGGGTGCTGGTCATCGCGATCCCGCTGGGCATCGCGCTGACCCGCCGCGGGATCAGGAGGGCAGCCCCGGTCGTCACCGCCTTCGCCAACATCGGCCAGGCCACTCCCGCGATCGGTCTGCTGGCCCTGCTGGTGATCTGGCTGGGCATCGGCCCGTCGACGGCCATCACCGGCATGGTGATCTACGCCGTCCTGCCCGTGCTCTCCAACACGGTCGCGGGCCTGAACGCCATCGAGCCGACGCTCGTGGAGGCGTCCAAGGGCATCGGCATGTCGCCGATGGGCACCCTCACCAGGGTCGAGCTGCCGCTCGCGGTACCGCTGATCCTGGCCGGTGTCCGTACGGCGCTCGTACTCAACGTGGGCACGGCGACGCTTGCCACCTTCGGCGGTGGCGGCGGACTCGGCGACCTCATCACCTCGGGGATCCAGACGCAGCGCATGCCCGTGCTGATCCTCGGATCCGTGCTGACGGTGGTGCTGGCACTGCTGGTGGACTGGCTGGCCTCGCTGGTCGAACTGTGGCTGACGCCGCGCGGGCTGGAGGAAGCATGAGGATACGAACGGGCCTCGCATCGGCGGCCGCGCTCGCCCTCCTGCTCACGGGGTGCGGGCTGAAGAGCGGTTCACCGATGGTGGACGAAGTGGAACCGGGATCCATCGGCAAGGGGCAGCCCCTCAAGGGTGCCTCGCTGACGGTGACCTCGAAGAACTTCAGCGAGAACATCGTCCTCGGCCAGATCATGGGGCTGGTCTTCAAGGCGGCCGGCGCGGAGGTACTGGACCGGACGAACCTGCCGGGGTCGATCAGTGCGCGCGAGGCGGTGGTCAAGGGCGACGCCGACGCGCTGTACGACTACACGGGCACGGCGTGGATCACCTACCTGGGCCACGCCAAGCCGATCGTCGACCCGCAGGAGCAGTGGAAGGCGGTGCGTGACGAGGACCTGGGCAACGGGGTGACCTGGCTGCCGCCGTCCACGCTCGACAACACGTACGCCCTCACGATCAGCAAGAAGAACAACGCCAAGTACCACCTGAAGAACCTGTCCGACGTCGCCGCGCTCGCGAAGAAGGACCCCAAGGCCGTGACGGTCTGCGTGGAGAACGAGTTCGCCTCGCGTGACGACGGGCTTCCCGGCATGCAGAAGCACTACGGGATGAAGCTTCCGGCGGCGAACATCAAGAAGATGGACGCGGGGATCATCTACACCCAGGTGAACTCGGGCGGCTGCCTGCTGGGCGAGGTGTACACGACGGACGGCCGGATCAAGGCGATGAACCTCGACGTCCTGGAGGACGACAAGCAGTTCTTCCCCAACTACAACGCCTCTCCCCTGATCCACACGGCGACGCTGGAGAAGTACCCCGAGATCGCCTCGCTGCTGGCCCCGGTGACGAAGAAGCTCACCACCCCGCTCGCCCAGGAGCTCAACTCCAAGGTGGACGTGGACGGGGAGGACCCGCACGAGGTCGCCCTGGACTGGCTGGTGCAGGAAGGATTCATCCAGGAGAACTGACCGCACCGCAGAACGGCCCTCGCCGGGGCCCGCACCGCGCAGTACGCGCGGTGCGGGCCCCGGTCATGTCAGCAGCTCGGGACCTTGCCGCCCTCGTCCAGGGCGCGCAGCGAGGACACCGCGCTCTTCAGTGTCGTGACGGGGATGAGCCGCAGGCCGTCGGGGCGCTCGGCCTCGGCCTGCCTGCACTCGGCCTTCGGCACGAGGAAGACGGTGGCGCCGTCGCGGCGGGCGGCCTGCGTCTTGAGGGAGACCCCGCCGACCGCGCCGACCGTACCGTCGGCGTCGATGGTGCCTGTCCCGGCTACGGTGCGGCCGCCGGTCAGGTCGCCGCCGGAGCCGTTGCCGTCCAGCTTGTCGATGATGCCGAGGGAGAAGAAGAGTCCCGCGCTGGGCCCGCCGACGTCGGCGAGGTGGAGGGTGACGTCCACGGAGCCGGGCTTCCGGTCCAGGTACTCCAGCGCTGCGTCGACGGCCGCGTTCTGCGACTTCTCCATGTCCTGGAGGTTGTGCTGTTCGATCTCCGTCTCGGAGCCGCCGGTCGGATAGACCGAGTCCCGCGGCATGACGGCGCGGTCCGTACGGAACCAGCTGTCGACGATGTCCCCGATCCCGACGTCGGCCGTGGGACTCGTCGCCAGGATGGTCGTCATCCGCAGCTCTCCGTCGGTGGGGCGGGTCGGGGCGCCCTTGATCGTGATGACCGGCTTGCCCTTGTCGTCGCCGAGCACGTCCGCCGTGGTACCCGGCTGCGCCACGGTGAAGGGCAGCGGCGCGAGGACGGCCGCGGCGAGCAGCCCGAGGACGGGCAGCGCGCAGAGAGCGAGGACGCGGGGGCGGGAGAGACGAATGGCCACCCGCCCAATCTAACCGCCGGCGTGCCCCGGCCAGGACCGCCCCGGTCGTACGGGCGGTCCCGGCCCGGAGGCTCTAACGCAGCGCGTCGGCGACCTCACGGGCTGCGTCGAGGACCCGGGGCCCCACCCGTTCCGGCACGGCGTCGGCGAGCATGACGACGCCCACGCTGCCCTCCACCCCCGACACCCCGACGAGCGGGGCGGCCGCCCCGCAGGCGCCGGCTTCGAGCTCGCCCTGGGTGAGGGTGTAGCCGGGGTGGTCGACCGTCTTCTGCCGGGCGGTGAGGATCGCCCGGCCCGCGGCGCCCCGGTCCAGTGAGTGGCGGAAGCCGGCCCGGTAGGCCACGTGGTAGTCCGTCCAGGTCGGCTCGACCACGGCGACGGCGAGCGCTTCCGCTCCGTCGACGAGTGTGAGGTGGGCGGTGGCCCCTATGTCCTCGGCCAGGGAGCGCAGCGCGGGCAGCGCGGCCTCCCGGACGAGGGGATGCACCTGCCGGCCCAACCGCAGGACGCCGAGCCCCACGCGCGCCCGGCCGCCCAGGTCACGCCGGACGAGGGCGTGCTGTTCCAGGGTGGCCAGCAGGCGGTAGACGACGGTGCGGTTGACCCCGAGTTTGTTGGACAACTCGGTGACGGTCAGGCCGTGATCGGTATCGGCGAGCAGCTTGAGGACACGCAGTCCTCTGTCGAGCGTCTGGGAAGTCTCCGCGGTCACGACGCCCTCTCCCTCGTGGTGAAGCGGGGCGGTTGTCTCTACGGGGTCCGTCGGCGCCGGTCCCACGGCGCGACGCACCGAGAGGCCGCCGACTGGCCATGGCACCGGCTGCGCTCCGCGGCCACATTGCCACGGGGCGTTCATGTTTCGGGGAGATTAGCGAGAGGGTCCGCTCAGCGGAAGCCCTCGTCCAGAATCCGGTCCCGCCGCGCGCTCGCCCCGAATAACCCCCGGTCAGCGGAAGACCGTTCGGAACCCGGACATCTACGCGCGTTCACGTCACGCGACTCCAGGCAACGCTCCGTACAACGCGGGTGAACCGTTGTTAACCCAGCGTGAAAAGTATCGAGAAAAATCTTCACCCCGGGGCGCCCGCCTCCTGCACACGCGCCCTTGAACACCGCGTGCGCGCCCGGGACCCGCACCTCGGAGCGCACGCCCTCGGCATGGCGCACACCCAGGCGGACACCGCATCGAATGAGCCAGAATCGCCGTCCACCGCCCGACGCCGGGCCCGCCTCACTCCGCTTGATGTACGGCTGTCGTACGACCGAGCGGCAGGGCCCGGCTCACGGGGAGGGTGACCGTGAATGGGAGAAGACCACTCCGCACATAAGGGCAGGACTCACCGTGACGAAAAGCCAGGTCGCCCCCGACGGTACGGACAAGGACCAGATCACCGTCCTCACTGCGGCGTCCCGCGCCCTGGCGGACGAACTCGGCTGCGCCGCACAGGCGAAGCTGCCCACGGAGGTACCCGACGCTCTCTCCGGATGACACCCCGGATCCGGTGCGGGACGGCCTCATGCCGTCCCGCACCGGGTCCCGGGCTCACCGCATCCGGGTGGCCCACTCCTGGACCTTCTTGATCCGGTCCTGGATCTGCCCGGCCGTCGCCTCCGCGCTCGGCGGGCCGCCGCACACCCGGCGCAGTTCGTTGTGGATCACCCCGTGCGGCTTGCCGCTCTGGTGGGTGTACGCCGACACCATGGTGTTGAGCTGCTTGCGCAGTTCCAGCAGCTTCTTGTGGGTGACGACGGGCCGCCCCTCGGCCGGCTTCTCCAGCAGGTCGGCCTCCTCGGCGGGCTTCTGCCTGCTGTGGGCGATCTGCCGGGTCTGCCGCTTCTGGAGCAGCAGCTGCACCTGGTCGGGTTCGAGGAGGCCCGGGATGCCGAGGTAGTCCTGCTCCTCCTCGCTGCCCGGGTGGGCCTGCATGCCGAACTCGGCGCCGTCGTAGAGCACCCGGTCGAACACGGCGTCGGATTCCAGCGCCTCGAAGGGCAGTTGGTCCTCGGTCTCCTCGTCCTCGAGCTTCTCGGCGTCGGCGAGGAGCTGGTCCTCCTCGGCGAAGGGGTTCTCCTCGTCGCTGCCCTTCTTCGGCTTGTCGAGGACGTGGTCGCGCTCGACCTCCATCTCGTTGGCGAAGTCGAGCAGCATCGGGATGGTCGGCAGGAACACCGACGCGGTCTCGCCGCGCCTGCGTGAGCGCACGAATCGCCCGACGGCCTGGGCGAAGAAGAGGGGCGTGGAGATCGTCGTGGCGTACACGCCGACCGCTAGGCGCGGGACGTCGACGCCCTCCGACACCATGCGGACCGCGACCATCCAGCGCGAGGTGTCGTGGCTGAAGGCGTCGATGTTCTTGGACGCGGCCTTCTCGTCGGAGAGGACCACGGTCGGCTTCTCGCCGGTCACCGACTTGAGGATCTTGGCGTAGGCGCGCGCCGACTCCTGGTCGGTGGCGATGACCAGCCCGCCCGCGTCCGGGATGCCCTTGCGGACCTCGGTCAGCCGCTTGTCGGCGGCGGCCAGCACGTTGGGGATCCAGTCACCGGTGGGCGAGAGAGCGGTACGCCAGGCCTGCCCGATGGCGTCCTTGGTCATCGGCTCGCCGAGCCGTGCGGCGATCTCGTCCCCGGCCTTGGTGCGCCAGCGCATGTTGCCGCTGTAGCTGAGGAAGATCACCGGGCGGACCACGCCGTCGGCGAGGGCGTTGCCGTAGCCGTAGGTGTAGTCGGCCGAGGAGCGGCGGATGCCGTCGTTGCCCTCCTCGTACGCGACGAAGGGGATCGGGTTGGTGTCGGACCGGAACGGCGTACCGGTGAGCGCGAGGCGCCTGGTGGCGGGGTCGAAGGCCTCCTGGCATGCCTCGCCCCAGGACTTGGAGTCACCGGCGTGGTGGATCTCGTCGAGGATCACCAGCGTCTTGCGCTGCTCGCAGCGGTTTCGGTGCAGCATCGGGCGTACGCCGACACCGGCGTAGGTGACCGCGACCCCGTGGTACTCCTTGCTGAGCGGTCCGGCGCTGTAGTCGGGGTCGAGCTTGATCCCTATGCGGGCGGCCGCCTCCGCCCACTGCTTCTTGAGGTGCTCGGTGGGCGCCACGACGGTGACCTGCTGCACCACGTGGTGGTGCAGCAGCCATGAGGCGAGGGTCAGCGCGAAGGTGGTCTTCCCCGCGCCGGGGGTGGCGACGGCGAGGAAGTCGCGCGGCTGGTCCTGGATGTACCTGTCCATCGCGCCCTGCTGCCAGGCTCGCAGCTTGCCGGCCGTGCCCCAGGGGGCGCGGCCGGGAAAGGCGGGTGAGAGGTGGTGGGAGGCGGTAGTAGTCACGGTCTCCGGTTCGGGGCACTCGGGTACGTGGGGGCGCTGGCCGTACGGACCGGAACGGGCCCGCACGCGATACGACAACCGGGCCACCCTACCGGCGCGCGGGCCCGGACCCGCTATGACCGACCGCGCCACCGTGGCGCTGAGACCGGCCTCACAGCGGGCGCGCGGCCGGCGCCGCACGGCACCTCGGCCGTCCTCGGATCAGGGCCGGAAGGCCCTGAGCGTGGCGTCGACGAGGGCGTCGGCGTAGTCGGCGGTCAGCGGGCCGCCGCGGTGCAGCCACCGCTGGAAGAGCGGCGCGTAGAGCATCGCAAGGACCAGGTCCAGGTCGGCGTCGGGGGCGAGCTGACCGGCCCGCTGGGCGCTGCGCAGGCGTGCCTTCTTCGCTTCCTCCAGGGGTCGGTCCAGCTTCTCGCGGTACTCGGCCGCCAGTTCCGCGTCGTTGGCGATCTCCGTGTTGAGGGCGCGGATCAGGCGGTCGAAGGACGGGTCGCCGAACTCCTCGACCGTCGCGCGCATGACGAGCTTGAGGTCGGCCGAGACGTCGCCGGTGTCGGGCAGTGCGAGCGAGGAGGTGTCCGCGTCCTCGCTCAGCTCCAGGACGGCGGCGAAGACGACCGCGCTCTTCGTCGGCCACCTCCGGTAGATCGTCTGCTTGCCGACGCCCGCGCGGGCGGCGATGCCCTCGACCGTGACCTTCTCGTACGTCTCCTCGGCGACCAGGGCGCGGGTCGCCGTGAGGATCGCCTGCCGGGACCGTTCCTTGCGCCGGGAGTGATCCGGCCCCTTCTCGGTGAGCATGGGCACAGCTTACCGAAACGAGACGCACCGTATTGCCAACCGGTCGGCCAGGCCCTACTCTTCTCAAAACGAGACGCACCGTCTCCTTTACTGAGAGTGAGATAACGTGACCGACGCACGAGTCTGGCTCATCACCGGCGCGTCCCGCGGCCTGGGCAGGGCCTTCGCCGAGGCCGCCCTGGCGGGCGGTGACCGGGTGGTGGCGGCCGCCCGCGACGTCACGCCCCTGAAGGAACTGGCCGAGAGACATCCCGGCCATCTGCTCCCGCTGCCCCTGGACGTCTCCGACCGCCGGCAGGTGTTCGACGGGGTGGAGCGCGCGGCAGCCGAGTTCGGCGGGCTGGACGTGGTCGTCAACAACGCCGGCGGAATGCTCTACGGCATGGTGGAGGAGGCCGGCGAGGAGCAGATCCGGGCCCACATGGATGTGAACTTCTTCGGCGCCGTGTGGGTGGCGCAGGCGGTCCTGCCCCACCTGCGGACCGCCCGGGACGGCGGACGCCTCCTCCAGGTCACCTCGATGGGCAGCGGCGGAGGCATGGCCACCGTCGGCTTCTACGGCGCGGGCAAGGCGGCTCTGGACTCGGTCAGCGAGGCGCTGGCCATGGAGGTGGAACGCTTCGGCGTCAAGGTCACCGTCCTGCAGATGGGCGGCTACGACACCGGCCTCTTCACCACGGGCACCACCGCGACGGAACCCCTGGAGCGCTACCAGCCGCTGCGTACCGAGATGGAGGCCATGTGGGGTGACGCCGCCTCCCCCGCCCCTGAGACCGCCGCTCCGGTCGTCATGGAACTGGTGTCCATGCCGGCCCCGCCCCGGCGGCTGATCGTCGGCGGCCAGTCCTTCGACCAGGTCATGGAGATGCGGCGGGCCCAGGAGGAGCACTACAGGGCGTGGGAGGGGCTCAGCCGCCTGGCCCCGGGGTGAGGGGCCGCCGGGGGTTCGCCACAGACCCCGTACCCCTCAGGGGCTCGTCCGCACCCGGGTGGCGACCCACACGCCCACGGCGGCCACCGCGGCCATCGGCAGGAACACCACGGTGAACGCCCCCGGGTGGGCCCCGGCAGCACTCGTGGACCCGTGCGCGGCCGCGCCCACCGCTCCGCCCCCGAGCGCGGCGAAGGCGGCACCGCCCGCCGCGAGCAGCAGCACGTTGGACAGCCCGTCGGCGATCTGGAGGGAGGCGGAGTTGGCTCCCGCCTCCTCCGGCGCCGACAGCTTCAGCAGCAGCACGCTCGTGGAGGCGATCACGATGCCCATCCCGAAGCAGCCGACCGCCCAGACCGCGGCCAGGGTCCACGCCGGGACGGCCTCGATCAGCACGCTCGGGGCGGCGACGATCGCGAGCGTCACCAGGACCATTCCGGCGACCATGAGGGCCCCCTTGTGGGGCTCCAGGCGGGGCCTGGCCAGGACGTACGAGCCGAGGGCCCAGGTGAGTCCGCCGGCGGCCAGGGAGAGGCCGGCCAGCGTCGGGGACATCCCTCGCTGGGTGACGAGCATCAGCGGGACGAAGGACTCGGCGACGATGAAGGAACCGGCCGCGATGCCCCGCAGCAGGATCACCGCGGGCAGCCCCCGCGCCGCCCGCAGGGTGCCCCGGGGCAGCAGCCCGCGTACGGCCGGTACGAGCAGGGCGGCACCGGCCGCCGCCGGGACCAGGGACAGCCACCGCAGCTCCTGGCCCGCGTACTGGAGCAGCCCGGCGCCCGCCGAGATCCCGAGGGCGAGCCGGATGCGGCGCATGTCGAACGGCTCCGAGGCGGCCGCCGCGTCCGTGGGACCGCCGGCCATGCGACGGATCGCCGGCAGGGCCAGCCCCAGCGGCAGCAGGATCAGGACCGGGATGCCGACGAAGACCCAGCGCCAGCCGAGGTGCTCGGTGACGGTTCCCGAAGCGAGTGGCCCGACGACGGAGGGGACGATCCAGGCCGCGGAGAACGCGGCCATGATGCTGGGCCGGATCCGCTCCGGGTAGGCCCGACCGATGACGACGTACAACGCCACGATGACGAGCCCGCCGCCGATGCCCTGGACCGCGCGGCCCAGGATGAACGCCAGCATGTTCGCCGCCGTGCCGGAGAGCAGCAGCCCGGCCCCGAAGGCGCCGATGCCCGTGGCGAGGGGGGCGAGCGGGCCCCGCCGGTCGGCCCACTGCCCGGAGAGGACCATGGCGAAGAGGCTGGTGGTGAAGTACGCGGAGAAGGCGAAGGCGTAGAGCGGGATGCCGTGCAGTTCCCTGGCCGCCACCGGCATCGCGGTGCCGACCGCGGTCGCCTCGAAGGCGATGAGCAGCACGACGGAGACGATCCCGATGCTGAGCGCCCGGTGGGTCCGGCCCAGGATGCCTTCCGCCGGTTGCACGACGGTGGTCTCGACGATGGTGGCGGTGACCTCGGCGTCACGGGGTTCCAGGGCAGACATGGGATTCAGGGTAAGTGCCGTGGCCCCGGGTGACCCCTGTCGGTGGGCGGTATCCGGCTGGTCCCTTCGACGTAGGCCCGTCCGCTGTTTCATGAACGCGGCATGGCAGTCACGTTGCCGCACGCCCGCACCCCTTGGCCGGCTCGACCGGGGCCCGTACGGTCGGGAGCAGATCAACGCACGGCCGTGTGCCCGAGAGGCTCAGGGGCTCGACTGCAACTCGAGTTACACCGGTTCGAATCCGGTCACGGCCTCCACGCGGGAGAACCCGAAAGGCGACGGCCGCCCCCATGCTGCGGGGGCGGCCGTCGTCTTCGTCCCCGCGGCCGCACCGACCAGCTCCCCCGGCTCCAAGCGCGGTGTGCCTCACACTCGGGCCCCCACCCCGCACTCAGGGTTTCGGCTGGGCCTTCTGCCGGGCGCGCTCCTGAGACTCCTGCATCTCGAGGATTCGGAAGACATGGGAACTCGCCCGCTTGCGTGCGCTCCCGCTGGTGAACAATGCCGCACCCGCGACAGCGGGCGGCACGGCAAGAAATCCGAGTCCGAGGAGCTCCGGCCAGTCTCGCTCGGCGCTGCACAGCTTCCCCGCCCCCTGGCTGTACGAGCTGCTCTCGCTGTCGTAGAACACCGGTGCCTCACAGGCGATTTCGTCCTGGTAGTCGTGCACGGTGAACGGGATCATCAGCAAGTAACCCAGCCAGAGGAACAGGGCTGCGGACACCGCCATCAGGCCCGCCCCCCAGCCCTGTTGCCGTCCGGCGACACGGTCGAATTCCTGTCGGGCCGGCCATTGCATGAGTAGTCTCCCGTCGGTTGTCCGGCTCTGTTGCCCGCTGAGGATCGTACGGACGTATCCGGCCCCGATGGGCCGGTGCCGTGAACGGACCGCATGCGGGGCCGTTCGACCCCACCCCGACGATTCCGCCGAGTTCTCCACAAGATGCCCACACCAGTGCTCCTGGTTCGGACTCCGCCCAAGTAGACGCCCTGACAGGTTGCTAGCTTGGTCTGCAAGCCTGGACGCCCACCGGGGCACGCGGGCGCAGGACGAGCAGGCGGGGGAAGGGTTACCCATGGCATGGGACGAGTGGGAGCAACTGAAGACGCAGGCCGCCGATCGGCGGTCGACCGGTATGCAGTTGAACCAGCTCGACCCCGGAGGCGGGGGCTCTGCGACTCTGCCGGGACAAACGGGTGACCTCAAGGTGGGGCACAGCGATCTGGTGAAGATCGGCAGCCAGGCGCACGGCCTCTACAACGACCTCTGGAACAAGGCCCGGGTGGCCGTTCCCAGCAGCGACAAGGCCGCCGGTGACCTGAGCGGTCAGGGCTTCGCGCTGGGCGGCGGGCTCAAGCACGTGTCGACCCGGTGGGACGAGCAGCTGAAGTCGCTCATGGACGCCTGTGCCCACATCTCCAACCACATGCAGGTCACCAAGAAGGTGCACGCCGGTGACGAGGCCTACATCCATCGGGCGGTGAGCAGCATCGATGCCCTGGATGCCGGATTCGACGAACGGGTCGGCGAGCCGGGCGAGAAGAACCCGGCGTACGAGCCGAAGAAGTAACGGCGCGGCCACAGAGTCATACAGGAGAAACGACACCTCATGGATCTCAACGCGCTGCGCTTCGCCAACTTCACCACGCTGGACGAGGCGGTCTCGGACTGGGGCCTGCTCGTACGGCACCTCGTCGAACTGAAGAGGCAGGCCGAGGACGGGCTGCACAAGGCCGCCAACTCGGCCGACTGGACCGGTCTGAACGCCCAGGTCACCAAGGAATTCGTCGGCAAGACAGCTGGCGAGTTCGGAGACGCCCACACACAGGCCGACACCATTCACAAGATCCTCACCGACACCCGGGACGAGCTGCGCCAGTACAAGAAGGATCTCGAGGCCGCCATCAGCCGGGGTCAGAAGAAGAATCTGACCGTCACCAGCACGGGCGGCGGCGGTTTCACCGTCACCATGAACATCCACCCGGACCGGGCGGCCCGGGGCACCACCGTGCCGGACCACAGCGAGAGCGATGTCACCGCGCTGCGCGACGAGGTGCAGGCGATCCTCAAGAACGCCTCGGAGAGTGACGAGTCGGCGAGCAAGGTGCTGACCGCAATAGCCGACCAGGCCAGAATGGGCTTCTCGGACGCCGACTACAAGGACCGCGACTCCGCGGCGGAAGCAGTCCAGGCGGCTGAGGACCTCGCCAAGATCGCGGCGAAGAATCCCGAGGACCTCACGCCCGCCGACTTCGACAGGATCAACAACGGCCTGGAGAAGTACAAGGACGATCCGCTGTT
The DNA here is from genome assembly GCF_042755185.1 of Streptomyces sp. NPDC059166. Lineage (NCBI taxonomy): Bacteria > Bacillati > Actinomycetota > Actinomycetes > Kitasatosporales > Streptomycetaceae > Streptomyces > Streptomyces sp. NPDC059166. Next base: position 32,424 of record NZ_JBHZCI010000020.1, read on the forward strand.
CTCCGAGCGGTTCGCCACGCAGCTCGGCCCCAAGAAGACCCTCGAGTTCTGGCAGGGCATCAACGACCCCGCCATGAACCCCTCCCTCGGCCAGGAACGGGTCGACAAGTTCGACGACCTCCAGCGCAATCTCGGGATGACGCTCGCCACCGCCACGCAGAGCGACTCCGCCGACATGACGAGCTGGAAGGGCAACATGATCAAGCTCGGAGAGCAGCCCATCGGGCGGGACGGCGGCGGGCCCATGGGCTTCCAGGTCATGAGCAACCTGATGCGCACCGGCGACTACGACGACCAGTTCCTCAAGAGCTACGGCACCAAGCTCATGGAGACGGAACGCAAGCTCACGGGCAACGGCGAGCACGCAAACATGGCGTGGCAGCACATGGGCATGGACCCGTGGCTCAACAGGATCGGTGACGACAGCGGGGACGACCCGCTGACCGGCTACCTCAAGGGTCTGTCCAACAGTCCGGACGCGGCGACCGACTTCTTCAACGAGGAGTACGTCTCCAAGGACGACTCCCCCTTCGAGCGCGACACGGACGGCAACGGCAAGAACGGGAAGGTCCCGCTCTCCAACTTCCAGTACCTCTTCGAGGAGCGGGAGTGGCCGCAGGAGACAAACCTCAAGGGCGACGACGACATCACCGGCCGCAACAATCTCGCTCTCGCCTTGGAGGCCGCCACCACCGGGCACCCTGCGGGCGAGCTGCCGACGGCAGACACACCCGCGCACAACGAGGGGCAGACCAAGCTGTTCGAGTCGCTCGTGGCCTCCGTCTCGGACGACAACGAACGGCTCACGAAGTACAACTACATGTCCGACAGCATCGGGCAGATCACCTCGGAGTACCTGCCTGACATCAACCGGGCCATGACCGACGACCAGGACGAGGACACCAACAGGCTGTTCCCCGTCGCCGGCAGCTCCGCGACGCTCAACCATCGTGACGTGACGGCCCTGTTGGTGACTGTCGGTCAGAACCCCGAGGGGTATGCCGCAGTGGAGGTGGCCAACAAGCAGTACATGGCGAACCTCATGGACTACCACATGAACCCGGACCTGCCGGCCGACCAGCGGTACTCCAATGACACGCAGTTCGCCGTCGATCAGATTGCTTTCGGGTCGGGCGAGGTGTCCGGCACTCTGGCCATCGGCCGTCAGGAGGCGGTCGCCGGCCCCGCCGAAGAGGCCGACAAGAAATTCGATCAGTCCGTGGGACAGTGGAAGAACGCCATCTCGGGGGGCATTGGCACCGGCATCGGCGTCGGCACTTCGTTCATCGCCAGCCCGGTCGGCGGTGCGGTGGCCGGCGGTGTGGCGGGGACGGCGAGCAGCATGGTCCTCGAAGCCCTCTTCAAGGACGTCGAGGGCCATGCCAAGGACGACGCGGGCGCTGTCATCGGTGAGAAGTGGGAGAGCGGTCTTGATCAGAACGCGGCGTACACCGAGAAGGCTGTGGAGAACGCGGCGAAGGCGCACAACCGTGACGACCTGATGGACAACAGCTCCGACGAGAAGGCGCGCGCACGCGCTCACGAGGGGTTTCAGGCCGCGGGTGTCAACGCCACTTTCATGGCGCCACACTTGCGGACGGAAATCTGACCGACATTCCGGGCACAACGCCCGCCGCGTCATCTCTGTTCGAATCCAGAAAGGCTTTTCACGTTGTCTGCCCGTTCAACTCTCCGGCGTCACCGGTCCATCGGCACTGCCGCTTCCCTGTCGGCAGTCGTCGTCCTCGCCGCCGGCCTGTCGGCGTGCTCCGGCGACGACCAGCCCAAGAAGGCCTACACCGTGCCCACGTCGCTGTGCGGGGTCGACGTCGATCCCGCACAGGTGAAGGCCGTGCTGCCGGGCGGAGATGCCCTCTCCTCGGCACCCTCCCGGCCGAACGGCGGGACGACTCGCTGCGACGTGTCCGTGGACGGCAGGAAGGCCCTGCGCCTGGCCCAGACATGGTGGAACAGGACAGAGACGGCAATGGCCGTCGCGGCAGCGTACGACGGCACGGACGGCGGGGCGACGACCGACGACTACCGATTCGTTTACGCCGGAAAGGCGGGTGTGGGCAAGGTCCAGTCGTGCACGTCGTCGGAACACCCGGAGATGGCTCTCTTCACGATCATCCAGGTCTTGGACTCCGGTATCGACGACCAAGCCGCCATGAAGAGCCTGACCACCGACTACACCAAGGCCGTCGAGCAGTCGACGGCCTGTGAGTGACCTCGCCGCGCGGTGAGAGCCGGGAGAACCGCGCCTGCGGGGCGTCCGGGACCGTCGGCCTGATATGCCGTGGGTGTAGAGGCATACTCTGCCACCTTGCCCTGTCGCGGGATCACGGGAGTTCACCCAATGGCCGTCGTCGTCCTCTTGTTCGTCATAGCCGCCGTGTTCCTCGTCATCGCGCTGGTCGGCCCCTACCGGCTCTACTGGCAGGCCCGTCCTCACGCACCGCGACAGCCGTCGGACGGCGCACTCGCGGTGGGGCGGGTCGTCGCGTTCGGGGTTGCCGGGATCTTCGTCTTCGGTGGCTGCTCGGTCCAGGCGAGCATCGACCAGGCGACCTGGAGTGCGAGCGAGGTCCGGGAGGCCGCCGAGGACGCGGCCGAGTCCCTGGCCACCGACACCCAGATCCGCCGCGACCCGACGGACGGCTACACCTCGCTCATCGAGGCGGCCGTCGGAACGGCCGGCGAGGACCAGGGTCCGTCGTACAGGATTTCCGTGGAACGGGCCGGCGAGGGGCAGGACTACGAGATAGCGGCGGACGGGAGCGACACCACCGTCTGCATGCACGTAACGGAGAATGCCTCCGCGGAGGGCGGAGTCTTCGTCCCGGGCGCGGGCGCGGATGGCAGCAGCAACTCCATCCCGGAGTACGAGCTGACCGCCACCGTCGACGACGGCGCCTGCTGAGGGATCCAGCGGGCCCGTGCTGCCACTGACCACGCACGCGGTCAGCCCGTGGCCGCGCCCGCCACGGATGCGGTCCAGGCGGAGGGGTGACGGTGAAGGCGGGGCCGTCGGTGGCCTTGGAGCTCGCTCAGTGCGCCGGCCAGCCCAGGCGTTCCCTGGCGTTCCCCAGGTCGGCGGTGAGCGCGTCGCTCATCGGGTCTCCGGCTCGTTCCAGCATGTCGACGAGAACGGCCGCTCCGGCCAGGGCGCTCTCCTCGGCCTCGCGCAGCGGCACGATCACGGTGGAGTCGCCGGTGTTCAGGGTGGTCCAGCGGTGGGCGGCATCGCAGAGGAGCAGCGCCTCCCAGAATGCGCGCAGTGCCGCGGGAAGGCGGTCGGATGCGATCAGCTGGTGGCCGATCCGGGCGAGCGAAGTGACCTGACGTGGAACCGCGTTGACCACGTTCATCCGTCCGGTGGCCGAGAACCTGGTTCCGTCCCCGCCGCAGAGGGAAAGTCGCAGCGTCCGGATCTCCATCGGATCCAGGACGGCGGCCCGACCTCCGCCTGCGAGTCTGGTGGACTCCGTACGCTCCGCCTCCAGCAGTGCCTCCCGCAGACTCGGCGCAAGCACCGAAGCGAACTCCCGCTCCATCTCCGCGATCCGATCATGCGACCCACGGGCGGCCATGGCCAGATGTCCGGCCGCCTCCGCGTCACGCCCGGCCTCTCTCAGGTGGACTCCGATCCGGGCATGAGCCCCGGGACTTCCGGCCCCGCCGAGTTCCGCGGCCTCCAGAATCACGCCGTCCACCGCCAGGGCCGCGTCCCACTGCCCACGCGCCGCCTCCAGCATGGAGACGACGGGTGCGGCGAGACCGATCGCGTACGGGATCGCTTCCGGGCCGATCCGGCCCATCTCCTGGTATCGGGCGAGGGACTCCTGGCCGCATTCCAGAGCCAGTTCGTGGTCCCCTACCCGCAGTTGGATCCTCGCCCCCACCGCGAGGATGCGGGCGGCGTCCCCGGATCGGTCCGAGAGGGGAGTGAAGGCTCCCGCCCGCATGTACCCGCCGATCGACATGTCCAGATCGCTGAGGGCACTGAAGGGACGGTCCCACTCGGCATATGTCCGGGCCCTTCGCAGCCGGACGTCGGCCGTCAGCAGGACCGCGGGAACGGGACCCGTCTCCTGCCGGTCACCCCGCTGCTCACCCTCCTTCCGGGCGGCGAGCTGATCCGACTCCATCCGCTGGTACAGCTCCTCGGCCTGGTCCAGGGATGCGACGGCACCGGTCATGTCTCCGGCATCAGCCCTGGCCCGTCCCATGGCGTAGAGCAGCCCCGCCCTGGCCTGGGGAAGCTCAGGCAGGTCCGGTGAGGCTGCGTCGAGACGGTCCAGGGCGTCCAGCGCCCGCGCGAACTCGGCGAGCGCCTGTGCCGGCCCCTGGCTCTGCTCGGCGGCGAGCCCTCGTTCGTAGGCCGTCCCGTACTCCTGGATCGCCCTCTCGGTACGATCCCGGTCCTGCGAGACTCCCCGTCGCCGGAATATCTTCATCTTCCGCATTTCCCCCTTGAGTTGACTGCAGCCCGCCGTCCGGTGAAACGTCGGCATCCTGTCACGGCGTCTCCACCGGACGCCGCCGTTCACTTCGAAGGGTCCGTCACGGGTTCCCCGGCCGACCGGCTTGTGCCGGTGTGCCGGTGCGCGTGGGGGGGTGTCGGCAAGGCGTGCGGCGCCCGCGATCGGCGGACGGCCGGACCGCGCGGGTGCACGGGGGTGCGGGTGCGCGGGGGTGTCGTCCTCTTGTTCGTCACAGCCGCCGCGTTCCCCACCACCGCGCCGGTCGGGGCCCAGCCGTCCAGCCCCGTCGCTCAGGGACGCGCGTCAGGTTGCGGAGGCTCGCGACGAGGGAAGGCCCGGCGGTCGGGTCCCGTGTCCCGGGACCCGATCCCCCCTGGTGCACGCGTGGCTCACAGCCACATGTGAGGTGTTACGACCTGGCCGCCGCCACCGCTGCCTGCGGCCGGATCGGGAGGCGGTTGACGGGGCGGCCCGTGGCGGCGCGTACCGCCGAGGCCACGGCCGCCGGAGAGGTGACCACCGGGACCGCCGAGGCCGCCTTCGCGCCGAAGGGAGCGACCACGTCACGCTCCTCGACCAGCTTGACGATCCGGATGTCCGGCGCGTCCAGCGCCGTCGGCAGGGCGTACCCGGTGAGGTCCGGGTGGCGGATGATCCCGCGGGCGGTACGGAGGTTCTCCGTCAGGGCCGCGCCGATGCCCTGGGTGACGCCCGCCTCGATACGGGTCGCCAGCTGGGCGGGGTTGAGGACACGGCCCACGTCCTGGGCGACGGCCATCTCGACCACCCGGACGGAACCGAGCTCGATGTCCACGTCGACGACCGCGCGGACCGCGCAGAACGCGAGGCCCACGAAGGCGTCGCCCTGGCCCGCCTCGTCCAGGGGCTCGGTGGGGTGCGGGCGGCACTGGGCGGTGGCCCAGAGCTCCTTGCCGTCCATCGCCTCCGTGACCGTCGTCGAGAGCACCCCGTCGTACGAGGTGATCTTGCCGTCGGCGATCTGGAGGAGCTCCGTGGACATCCCGAACTTGTGGGCCAGAGGCTGGAGGAGCTGGGTGCGGACCATCTTCGCGGCACGCTCGATCGCACCGCCCGAGACCCAGGTGTGGCGTCCGTGCGTGGCCGCGCCGGCGGGCGGCTGGTCGCTGTCGACCGCCGCCACGTGCACCTCCTCGACGCCCAGGGTCTCCTGGACGATCTGGCGGGCGAGCGTGGTGAACCCCTGGCCCGTCTCGACGGCGGCGCAGATGACGGTGGCGACACCGTCGTGGACGCGGACCGTGGCCGTGGAGACCTCGTCGGCGCCCTCCGCTCCGAGCATGTGGACCATGCCCAGGGCGTAGCCCACCCCCCTGCGGACGGCACCCGGCTCCCCCGCGCCCTCCGGGCCGCCGGGGAGCAGCCACTCGTCCTCCGGGGCGTCCTTGGGGAGCACCGGGAGGGGGAAGTCGCGCAGTGCGCCGAGGAGTTCGGCGACGGGCGCGGGGCAGGTGACGGTCTGGCCGGTGGGGAGTATGTCGCCCGTGGCGAGGGCGTTGCGCTCCCGGAGTTCGAGCGGGTCGATGCCGAGCTTGGCCGCGAGCTTGTCCATCTGGCCCTCGTACGCGGCGCAGACCTGCAGGGCGCCCTCGCCCCGTACGTGCCCGGAGGGCGGGTTGTTGGTGCGGACGGCCCAGCCCTCGATGAAGGCGTGCGGGACGACGTACGGGCCGCAGGCGAAGGCCACGGCCGCTGCGAGGGATTCGGACGAGGCGTCGGCGTAGGCGCCCGCGTCGAGCAGGATCTGTGCCTCGACCTTGACCAGTCTGCCGTCGGCGTCCGCGTGGTGGCGGTAGCGCAGCAGGGTGGGGTGCCGGTGGGCGTGCCCCAGGAAGGACTCCTCGCGGGTGGCCGCCAGTTTGACGGGGCAGCCGGTGCGCAGGGCGAGGAGGCCCAGCGGGATCTGGAAGCCCGGGTCCTCGCGGTCGCCCGTCGCTCCGGGGACACCGGTGACGACGACCTTGACCCGTTCGGGGTCCAGGCCGAAGCAGGCGGCGGCCAGATCCCGGTCGGTGTGCGGGTCGGTGGAGGCGGTGTAGAGCTCGACGCCTCCGTCGGGCCGGGGTACGGCGAGCCCGGCCTCGGCGCCGATCGGGGCGGGGTCCTGGCGGCCGATGCGGTAGAGGCCCTCGACGATGACCTCGCCGACGGTGTCCGGGTCGCCGTAGCGGAGCGGGATGTGGCGGATCAGGTTGCCGTCGGGGTGCAGGGGTTCCGCGGCGAACGCCTTCTCGGGGTCGGTGACCGGTTCGAGGACCTCGTAGTCGACGGTGATCGCGGCGGCCGCCAGCCGGGCGGTGTCGGGGTGGTCGGCTGCGACCGCGGCGATGGCCTCGCCGTGGTGGCGTACGAGCTCGGAGGCGAACACCGGGCGGTCGACGATGCTGCGGCCGTACGAGCCGTCGCCGGGGATGTCCTCGTGGGTGACCACGGCGCGGACCCCGGGCATGCCCGCGGCACCCGTCGTGTCGATGGACCGGATCCGCGCGTGCGGGTGTGGGGAGCGCAGCACCGCGGCCCACAGCAGCCCCTCGGCCCACAGGTCGGCGGCGTAGGGGAAGGTGCCCTCGGTCTTGGCCCGGGCGTCGGCGGGCGGCAGCGAGGTGCCCAGTCCGAGCGCGGGCGGTTCCTGGTCCGGGCCGGTGCCCTCGGGCGGCGCCGTCGTGCGGGGGGTGCTGGTCGCGGTGGCTGCGTCGCTGGTCACGCCGCCTCCTTGTCATTCGCTGCGCGGCGGCTTCTGGTGGGGATGACCGGTCGTGCGGGGGACGGCGCGGTGTTCACCGGACGTCTCCCTCGTGGGCCTGGGCGCTGCCCGCGCCCGGGGCTGCCTGGTGCGGGATGCGCGGCTCGGCGTCGTCGGTGGCGGTGGTGGCCGCCGCCTCCGCGGTCGCCTCCCGGCTCGCCACGACGTCGCGTACGGCGTCGAGCACGCCCCGGTAGCCGGTGCACCGGCAGAGGTTGCCGCACAGGGCCTGGCGGGTCTCCAGCTCGCTGGGAGCGTGGTTGCCCTCCAGAAGGTCGTGCACGGTCATGGCCATGCCGGGGATGCAGAATCCGCACTGGACGGCTCCGCACTCGGCCAGGGCCCGCTGGACGTCGGACGGTTCGCCGTCGACCGCGAGACCCTCGACGGTGCGGACCTCGCTGCCGGCGGTCGTGGCGGCGGGGACCAGGCAGGACGCCACGAGACGCCCGTCGACCTGGACGTTGCAGGCGCCGCACTCGCCCTGCGAGCAGCCGTCCTTGGCCCCGGCGAGGCCGAGGCGCTCGCGGAGCACGTAGAGCAGCGACTCGCCGATCCAGGCGTCGCTCACGGGCCGGTCCACGCCGTTGACGTGCAGGACGTACGAGGCGGAGGGGTGCTCGCTGGGGCCGCCCGGGAGGGCGGACGGGGCGGGCTCGTCCGCGGGACCGGGGAGCTGCCCGGCGTCGGCACCGGGCTGTCCGGCCGCGCCGGCCTCCCGTTCGGCCTCCTCGGCGGCCGGTCCCTGCTCGGCGGACACCTCAGGTGCGGCCTCCTCCGGTGCGGTCTCCTCAGGGGCCGGCGCCTCAGGGGCCCGTGCCTCGCGGCCCGGTTCCGTCCCGGCTCCGTCGGGGAGATCGCCGTCGGAGGGAGCACCGCCGGAGGAGACGCCGTCGGGAGCAACGACGCCGTCGGCCTCGTCCGGCGCCTCCGGACCCGGCTCCGGCGCGACGTGGTGGGACTGCTCGCCATGTCCCGGGGCTTCGAGTGCGTCCTCGGCGCCCGAAGCGGTGGCAGGGGGCCCGGCGGGGGCCTCGTCGGCGCCGGCCGGCGGCTGCTGAGTCGCCCAGGGAGCGGTGGCTCCGCCCGGCAGCGTGGCGGGGGGCGCCTCCGTGTACCAGGCCGCCATCGCCGAGGCGGAGAACTCGCCGGACTCGTCGGGGAGGTCGCCGTCGGCCACCGGGATCGTCCACTCACCGGTGTGTCCCGCCGGTTCGGGCACCGGCTCGGGCTCGGGCTCCGGCGGTACGGCCTCGGTGAAGTGCCACTGGGCGGTGGTGGACGAGGTCCGCTCGTACTGCGCGGTGTCCGCGTACGGCTGCTGGTACGGGTCCTGCGGCTGGTTCGGGTCCGGCCAGTGGACCGCCTCGGGAGCGGCCTCCGGCCGGTGCGCGGCGGCCCGCTCCTGCTGGCTCTGCGTCTGCACCACCCAGCTGCCCGTTGCCGCCGGGTCGAGGCCGGCGGCCGGGGTCAGCGGAAGGATCATCGGCGGTACGTAGCTGTGCCCGGGTGCGGCCAGCGGGTCGTTCCCGAGGTCGGCGAGGTCCTCCGGGGGCAGATGGACGAAGGCGGTCGCCTCGGCGTCGTACTCACCGCCCTGCGGGGTCGGCTCCCAGCCGGCGTACGGGTCGGACTCCCCGTGCCGCTGCCCGGGGTTCTCCTCGTTGGTCACGACAGTGCCCTCCCCAGTGCGCGTCGGGCGAGCGCGGCGACGGTGCGCCGCAGGTGCAGTACGGCGGGCGACAGCGGAGGAGCCTCCCCGCCGTCGTCCGGTGATGCCTGGTCCGGGATGCAGGCGGCCGCGACGTACTCGCCGAAGGCGGCCAGCGCGTCGGGGGCCAGGCCGCGCTCCCCGTCCCAGTCGATCAGTGAGGCGATCCAGCGTTCCGCCTCCAGGGGCCGCAGCGGCATCGGCGCGATCGCGCCGACCGCGCACCGCACCCCGCGCCGGGCCGGGTCCAGGACGATCGCGACGGAGGCGGTGGCACGGCCGGGGCCGGTACGCCCGGTCGCCTTGAGGAAGACCTGCGGCGCGTGCAGGAGCGGCACGCGGACGAAACCGATCAGCTCGGCGGGCTCCAGCATCTCGCGTCCCGCCAGCAGGTGCGAGACGGGGATCTCACGCCGCGCCCCGTCGGCGCCGGCGATGACGAGCTCGGCCTCCAGGGCGGCCAGGACCGGCAGGGTGTCCCCCGTCGGGGCCGCGCCGGCGATGTTGCCGCCGAGGGTGCCGGCGTTACGGATCTGGGGCGGGCCCGCGGCCCGCGCGGAGGCGGCCAGCGCGGGGATGAGGGCGGCGAAGTCGGGGCGCCCCATGCGCGCGTGGGTGAGGCCGGCGCCGAGCAGCGCGTGGCCGTCCTGGTAGTGCCAGCCGCGCAGCTCGCTGATCCGGCCGAGGCCGACCAGCCCGGAGGGCCGCAGCAGGCCCTTGTTGACCGCCGACATGAGGTCCGTGCCGCCGGCCACCGGTACGGCTGCGGGCATGGCGCGGAGAGCCGCCACGGCCTCGTCGAGCGAGGCCGGCAGCATCACCGACCGCATCGTCCGCGGTGCGTGCGTGGTCAACCCAGCTGCCCCTTCCCGGTGTCCCGGCAGTCCCGCCTGTCCGCCGTACGGTACGTGCTCACGGCCGGGACGTGGCAACTCTGGCACATCTTCGGGGTCGGCCGTCGCGAGGGTCCACGAAGGATGCTTCCGTCCCGGACCAGGGGAAAAGCGGCCTTTGGCAGCCCTTTCGCCACACATGCGAATTGCCACTCTTCAGGAGATTCGTACGACTTATCCGCTTCCCCTGGCCGGACCCCGGAACACCGGTCACGCGCTCGGCGGCGGTCCCTCGATCGGGCGACCCGGGACGCCGGGACGCCGTTGCCACGGCTTCGGCCCCGTGGGCGGCCGGTAGGCGACGCCCAGGGCGTCGAGCCGGGCGTAGTGCGCCGTCATCCGGCGCTCGAAGTCCGCGAAGTCCCGTTCGCCCGGGGCCGGGAGGCGGGACCAGGCGACCTCGGCGAAGGCGGCGAGACGGGGGAAGACCTGGTAGTCGACGCGGTCCTGGTTCTGCATGACCTCGGTCCAGACGTTGGCCTGGGTCCCCATCACATGCCGGGCCGCCTCCTCGGAGAGGCCCGGGGGCACGGGCTCGAAGCGGTAGACGTCCTCCAGGGTGCGGACGTACGCGATGGGCATCGGCTCGTCCGGGCCGTCCGCCTGACGGTAGTCCAGGTACACCTGCTGCAGCGGGCACATCACCACGTCGTGGCCTGCCTCGGCGGCGGCGATGCCGCCCCCGTAACCGCGCCACGACGTCACGGCCGCCCCCTCGGCCAGACCCCCCTCCAGGATCTCGTCCCAGCCGATGAGCCGGCGGCCACGGTCCCTGAACCACCGGTCGAAGTGGCGGATGAACCAGGACTGGAGCTCGTCCTCGTCCGCCAGGCCGAGTTCGGCGATGCGCGCCTGCGCCGCCGGGGACTGCCTCCACTGGTCCTTGGGGCACTCGTCACCGCCGATGTGGAAGAAGGGCGAGGTGTCCGCGGGGAACAGTTCGAGGAGTTCCTCGAAGACCCCTTCGAAGAACCGCAGGGTGCCGTCGGTGGGTGCGAGTACGTTCGGACTGACGCCCCAGCTGTCCCACACGGACAGTGCGGAGGTGTCGACGACGTCGCGGTTGCCCAGCTCCGGATACGCGCTGACGGCCGCCTGCGAGTGCCCCGGGATGTCGACCTCGGGGACCACCCTGATGTGCCGTTCGGCGGCGTAGGCGACGATCTCGCGGATGTCGTCCTTCGTGTAGAAGCCACCGTGCGGTGTCTCGTCCCAGAGCTCGGAGTCACGGTGGCCGTACCTGGTGCGCGCACGCCAGGAACCGACCTCCGTGAGCCGGGGGTGGCGTTCGATCTCGACGCGCCAGCCCTGGTCGTCGGTGAGGTGGAAGTGGAAAACGTTCAGCTTGTGGGCGGCCAGCAGGTCGAGCACGCGCAGCACGCCCTCCTTGGGCGTGAAGTGGCGCGCCACGTCGAGCATCATCCCGCGCCAGCCGAAGCGGGGGCCGTCCTCGATGTCCATGGCGGCCAGGCCCCTGGGCCCGCCGTCGCCCACGGGTGCACGGCGGAAGGCCTCGGGACCGAGGAGCTGACGGAGCGTCTGCGCCCCCCAGAACACCCCGGCCGCGCTGCCTCCGGTGATGCGTACGCCCCAGGCGGGCACGGTCACCAGCCGGTAGCCCTCGGGCTCGACGGAGGGGTCGATGCGCAGTTCCACCGTGTTCGGGGCGCTCGCGGCGCCGTCGGCGCCCACGGCTCCCGGGGTGAGCCCCAGGCCGAACGCCGCGCCGAGGGTCGCTCGGAGCCAGCGCTCGGTGCCCTCGGTGCCCGGCCCCGCAGTGAGCGTGGTGGACCGGTCCAGGAAGAAACCGCAGCGACCTTCGCCCCCCACACGTGAGGGCGCCGGAATCAGGTCGTACATGTCAGTCCTTCACCGCGCCGCCGAGTCCGGAGACCAGGCGCCGCTGTACGAGGACGAAGAAGACCAGTACGGGAATGGTCATCACCGTCGAGGCCGCCATGATCCCTCCCCAGTCGTTCTCGTCGGGTTTGAAGAAGACCAGCAACGCCATCGGAAGCGTCGACCGGGAGATGTCGCTGATGATGAACGACTTCGCGAACAGGAAGTCGTTCCAGGTCGAGATGAAGGAGAACACGCTGGTCGCCACGAGACCGGGCAGGACGAGCGGGAAGAGGATCTGCCACAGGAACCGTGTCCGGCTCGCCCCGTCGATGTACGCGGCCTCCTCCAGGGCCTCGGGGACGGCCCTGACGAAGCCGCGCAGCATCCAGATCGCGAACGGCAGCGAAAAGGCGAGGTGCGGCAGGATCAGCGATCCCAGGGTGTTCAGCTGGCCGAAGTCGCGCATCAGGAAGAACAGCGGGATGGTCAGCGCCTCCACCGGCACCATCTGCGCCACGAGGAACATGATGAGCAGCGTGGTGCGGAACCGGAAGCGGAACCTGGTCACGGCGGTCGCGGCCAGGAAGGCGATCAGCGCGGAGACGACCACCACGGTTCCGGCGACGACCAGGCTGTTCAGGAAGTAGCGCCCGAAGTCCTGCTGCCCGAGGACGCGGCGGAACGAGTCGAGGGAGGGTGCCAGGGTCCAGGGGCGGGCGTCGGTGGACTGGATCTCGCCCGCGGGCTTGAAGGCCGAGAGCACCATCCAGTAGAGCGGGAAGGCGACGGCGGCGGCGATCAGCAGGGCGGCGGCCTCGGCCGCGAGCCGTCCGGGCCGTCTGATCCGCAGAAGCGTGCGCGCGCTCACAGTTCCTCCCCCTGCCGTCGCACCAGGCGCAGGTACACCAGCGTCACCGCCAGCAGGATCAGCAGCATCACGACGCCGATGGCCGATCCGAGGCTGTACTGCGAGTTGGCGAACGCCTTCTGGTACGCGTAGACGTTGAGCACCAGGTTCTGTCCGGCGATCCCGCCGCCGCCCGTCATGACGTAGATCTGGGTGAAGACCTTGAAGTCCCAGATGACCGACTGGATGGTGACGACGGTCAGAATCGGCCGCAGCATCGGCGCCGTGACCGACCGCCAGATCCGCCACTGCGAGGCGCCGTCGAGCGAGGCGGCCTCCAGCACTTCCGCGGGGATCGCCCGGATGCCCGCGTAGACGGTCACCATCACGAACGGGAACGAGCACCAGAGCACTTCGAGGAGCACCAGGGCGAAGGCGCTCCAGCGCCCGTACGTCCAGGAGAAGTCGCCGATCCCCAGCACCTTGTTGACCGGGCCGAAGTCCGGGTCGAAGAGGAAGACCCAGACGGTCGAGCCGGTGATCGCCGGTGTCGCCCACGCCCCGAGGGCGGCCAGCATGAGCGCGAGCCGGGGCAGGGCGCGGATCCGGGTGAGCAGGACGGCCAGCGCGCAGCCGGCGAGGAGGGTGGAGAGTACGCAGGCGGCGGCGAAGAGCACCGTCGCGAGGAGCACCTGCCGGAACTGGCTGTCCCCGAAGAGCGTGGCGTAGTTGCCGAAGCCCTTGAAGGTGGTCGGCTCGCCGCCGCTGACCTGCGCCTGGGTGTACTCCAGGAAGGAGATGAGGCCCAGTTGGTAGATCGGGTAGACGAGCAGCCCGCCGAGCAGGACGAGCGCGGGCAGCAGGTAGAGCCATGGCGTCCAGCCGGGGTGCCGGGCGGGTGACACGGGCCGGCGGCGGGGCGGGCGTGGTCGCTCCCCGCCCGCCCCGGCACGCACGGGGGCCTTGCGCGGCGTGGTGTCGGCGGTCATCGTCAGCCCGCTTCGGCGAACGCCGCGTCCATCTTCTCCGCCGCGTCGTCCGAGGCGGCGGCCACGTCCTTACGGCCGCTGACGATCTCCTGGAACATGGTGGGCAGCACCAGCGAGGAGTCGATGCGGCCCCAGGCCGGGGAGGCGGGGACGAACTTGGCTCCCGCGTCGAGGGTCCGGACGAAGGGGCCGACGAAGGGTTCCTTCTTCGCGGCGTCGTCCCGTACGTCGGTGTACGTCGGCAGGAAGCCCATGGCGTCGAACATCGCGGCCTGGGTCTTCTTGCCGGCCAGTGACCTCATGAGGTCGACGGCGAGGGTGCGGTGCGAACTGCTCCTGAGGACACCGATGTTGTTGCCGCCGGCGAAGGCGGGGGCGATCGACCCCTCGGCGACCCCGGGCAGCGGCACGACGGCGTACTTCCCCTTCACCGGGCCCGCCTCGACCGCGGTGTGGCTGAAGTCCCCGCCGATCGCCATGGCCGCCTTCCCGGAGGCGAAGGCGGTGACGGTCGCGTTGCCGCCCATGGAGGCGCATTTGGCGGCCGGGCAGTTGTCGTCGCCGAAGAGCGAGGTGTAGGCCTCGATGCCCTTGCGTGCCTCGGGGCTGTTGACGGCCGAGCGGTAGGTCGCGCCTGTCTCGCCGGCGAGTTCGCCGCCGTTGGCCCAGATGAAGGGCATGGCACCGTAGGTGTAGGCGCCGCCGACGGCGAGGCCGTAGAGGTCCTTCCTCTCCTTGTGGATCTTCTTCGCGGTGGAGATCAGCTCCCCCTGGGACTCGGGGGGTTCGATGCCGAGCTCGTCGAAGACGTCGGTGCGGTAGTAGAGGGCGCGGACGCCGACGAAGAAGGGCGCCCCGTAGACCTTGCCGTCCACGGTCACGGACTGCCTGGCGGCCGGGTCGGTGTCCTTCGCGTCGTCCCACGCCCCGAACTCCTCGGTGACGTCCGCCAGTCCGCCGTCCTTCACGTATCCGGCGGTGTCGGTGTTGCCGTACTCGATGACGTCCGGGGCGCTCCCCGGGTCGTTGAACGCGGCCTTGACCCGCTGGGCGCGGGTGTCGACGGGTATGTACTCGACCTCGACGTCGGCGCCTTCGTGGGCCTTCTCGAAGTCGGCCACCGCGGCGTTCACCACGCTCTCCTTGGGCTTGTTGCCGACCTCCTGGAACAGCCAGACCCGGAGCGTGCCGGTCCTGCCGTCCCCCTTCGAGCTGGTGTCGGAGGTCTGCGGCGCGCAGGCGGTGGCGGTGAGGCCGGCCAGTACAAGTGCCGCGGCCGGAGCGGCGATTCGGGCAGAAAGCTTCATCCGGGACCCCTACCGGTCGATCGTTGCATTCCTTGCAACGGACGTTTCGTTCTGCACAACTGGCAGGAGACTAAGGGGGTGTCCGCGCGCCGACAAGTGGTCTCTACCACTCTGTGACCACGCCGCCCTGCCGGGCGGCTCCGCGACCACGGGAAGCGGCCCTGCGACGCCCGCCGGCGCGGCGGCCGGGCCCGGCAGGCCCTCCGCCGACGGGCGGGCCGTGCCCGGCGCCGTGCCGCGCCGCCCCGCCGGACCCTTCGGGGCCCGGACATGCGGACGGCCCCCGGGGCACGCGTCTCGGCGTGCCCCGGGGGCCGTGGTCAGGCGGGATCAGGCCGGAAGGGGGGAGGGAACGTTCGAAGAGGTGCCGGGCGGACTACTTCTTTCCGCCGTCCTTGCCCTTGCCCTTGTCCTTGTCGCCTCCGGCGCCCATGGACTCGTAGATCTCTTTGCACATGGGACAGACCGGATACTTCTTGGGGTCACGCCCCGGGACCCAGACCTTGCCGCACAGTGCGACCACGGGAGTGCCCTCCAGGGCGCTCGCCATGATCTTGTCCTTCTGGACGTAATGGGCGTAGCGCTCGTGGTCGCCGTCGCCGTTCGACACCTGCGGCGTCGGCTCTACGAGGGTCCCCGTACCTGCCCCGCGCTCGGGCTCAAGAGTGCTCATAACTGCCAAGCGTACTGAAAGCTCCGCGCATCAGTTCAGCGAAGGGTCGTCCGGATACGTGGCGATCATCGCCAGCTCGCCGCGCTGCCTGCGCAGCACCGCGCGCCAGAGGTTCTCGGGCCGTGGCGAGGAGATGTCGCCGGGCTCCGACTCGACCACGTACCAGGCGCCGTCGGTGAGCTCGGTCTCCAGCTGACCGGGGCCCCAGCCGGCGTATCCGGCGAAGATCCGCAAGGAGGCCAGGGCCGCCCCGAGCAGCTCCGGAGGGGCCTCCAGGTCGACCAGGCCGATCGCGCCGTGGACCCGCCGCCACCCCGGCGGACCCTCGCCACCGGGGATCACCGCGAGCGCGAGAGCGGAGTCCAGCGAGACCGGGCCGCCCTGGAAGACGACGTCCGGTTCCCCGATCAGTCCGGCCCACGCGGCCAGGATGTCCGCGACGACGACCGGCGTCGGGCGGTTGAGGACCACACCGAGCGAGCCCTCCTCGTCGTGGTCGAGGAGCAGCACCACCGCACGCTCGAAATTCGGATCCGCCAGTGCGGGCGCGGCCACGAGCAGCCGTCCTGTGAGCGAGGACACCTCCGTCATGCCACAGATGATCCCGCATCCTCGCCCTCCGGGGGGACCGGGCGCCCGGTCCGCTCCCCGCGGGGGCGCGTCCGCAGCTCAGGGCGTACGGATGCGCGCCGGACGCGCGGGGAGCGCACGCCCGGAGGATGCCGGGAGCGGCCCGCCGCACGGTGACCCTCCGCGAGGTGCCACGAGCGGAACGTGTCGGACCGGATCGTGGGCGCCCGCCGCGCACCGGGCGACTTACTGAAGGAGGGCCGGAGCCCATTACCCTTTTGATGGCCCCCTGCCCGACCACTCCGGAACGCGAGATACATGACCGGCACAGACGATGTCCTGCTTGTCCACGGCGGAACCCCGCTGGAGGGCGAGATCCGCGTCCGAGGCGCCAAGAACCTGGTGCCGAAGGCAATGGTCGCCGCGCTGCTCGGCAGCGGGCCCAGCCGACTGCGCAACGTTCCCGACATCCGCGACGTGCGGGTCGTCCGGGGGCTCCTGCAGCTCCACGGCGTGACCGTCCGGCCCGGTGACGAGCCGGGCGAACTCGTCCTCGATCCCTCGCACGTCGAGAGCGCGAACGTCGCCGACATCGACGCCCACGCGGGCTCGTCGCGCATCCCGATCCTGTTCTGCGGCCCCCTGCTGCACCGCCTGGGACACGCCTTCATCCCCGGTCTCGGCGGCTGCGACATCGGCGGACGGCCGATCGACTTCCACTTCGAGGTGCTCCGCCAGTTCGGCGCGACCATCGAGAAGCGGGCGGACGGCCAGTACCTGGAGGCCCCGCAGCGCCTGCGCGGCACCAAGATCCGTCTGCCGTACCCGTCGGTGGGCTCCACCGAGCAGGTGCTGCTGACCGCCGTCCTCGCCGAGGGCGTCACGGAACTGTCCAACGCCGCCGTCGAGCCGGAGATCGAGGACCTCATCTGCGTGCTGCAGAAGATGGGCGCGATCATCTCGATGGACACCGACCGGACCATCCGGATCACCGGTGTCGACAAGCTCGACGGTTACACCCACCGGGCCATCCCGGACCGCCTGGAGGCCGCCTCCTGGGCCTCCGCGGCGCTGGCGACCGAGGGCAACATCTACGTGCGCGGCGCCCAGCAGCGCTCGATGATGACCTTCCTCAACACCTACCGCAAGGTCGGCGGTGCCTTCGAGATCGACGACGAGGGCATCCGCTTCTGGCACCCGGGCGGGGCGCTCAACGCGATCGCCCTGGAGACGGACGTGCACCCCGGCTTCCAGACCGACTGGCAGCAGCCGCTGGTCGTGGCCCTGACGCAGGCCGCCGGGCTCTCGATCGTCCACGAGACGGTCTACGAGTCCCGGCTGGGCTTCACGTCGGCGCTCAACCAGATGGGTGCGCACATCCAGCTGTACCGCGAGTGCCTCGGCGGCTCGGACTGCCGCTTCGGCCAGCGGAACTTCCTCCACTCGGCGGTGGTGTCCGGTCCCACGAAGCTCCAGGGCGCGGATCTGGTCATCCCCGACCTGCGCGGCGGCTTCTCGTACCTGATCGCCGCGCTGGCCGCCCAGGGCACGTCCCGGGTCCACGGCATCGACCTGATCAACCGCGGCTACGAGAACTTCATGGAGAAGCTCGAGAAGCTCGGCGCGAAGGTCGAGCTGCCGGGCGGCTCGCTCGTCTGAGGCGCACGCGCCCCGGCGCGCACAGTGCTGCCGCACACAGCACTGCGCACCCGCACCACCTGGGAGGACCGCCGCCGCGGCCCCCGTACGCACCGCGTACGGGGGCCGCGGCGTCTCCGCGCGACGCCCGCCCCGCGCTCCCGCCCCCGCGATCGCAGGGCACCTCCCCGCCCCGCCCTCCTCCGGCACCGGCGCGGGAGGGAGCGGCAACCGGCGCAGGCGCCGCGGAACGCCCGTACAGGGCCGAACGAGGCGGTCCGCCTCCCCGGGGCCGGACGGGCCTCCGGGAAGGCCGCAGCCCGCCTCACACCGCCCACGCGGGCGGTGGGAGGTGCGTCGGACGGCCCCGGACATGCGGAAGGGCGGCCGCCCCGGTGGGGGACGGCCGCCCTTCCTGACGCCTCGGGGGTCTTACTTGCCCTTGGCGGCTTCCTTGAGCTTCGAGCCCGCGGAGACCTTCACGCTGTAGCCGGCCGGGATGTTGATCGGGTCGCCGGTCTGCGGGTTACGAGCGGTGCGAGCGGCACGGTGGGTGCGCTCGAAGGTCAGGAAGCCGGGGATGGTGACCTTCTCGTCGCCCTTGGCGACGATCTCGCCGACGGTCTCGGCGAGCGCGGCCAGAACGGCGTCGGCGTCCTTGCGGGTCACCTCGGCACGGTCGGCCAGGGCGGCCACCAGCTCACTGCGGTTCATGTTTGTACTCCCGTGTTCTTCTTGCCTGTGAGGCGTGAGATCGAAGCCGATGCTGCCAGGGCCCTCTGACAGTCCCCGGACCCGGGTCTGATGTCAGACCCTCGCGCCCGAATACGCATCCTGCCCCCACCTGCGGCGCTAACGCCAATCCGGACCCCTCGACGTCATACGAAAACCACCACCACGTGGCTGTGATGACGTTCCGTCGACTTGTCGGAGCGGTACGCAGCGGATGCAGGGCCTGCGGGGCTCGCTGCCCGCCCACCCTAAAGGGGCGTTTGGGACGCCGCGACCCGCGACGCGCCGGACGAAGCCGCGCGGACAGGCCCGGAGGCGGGCCGAGGCGCCGTCCGCGGGAGCCGTGGCCGGCCCGCGCGGACGGTGTAAGGCGGGCACCCGCGCCCGGCACAGGCCCGGTCCGTTACGCCGGGTCGCCCGCGGCCTCGGCGACACCGGCCGCCTTGGCCGCCTCGCGGACCGCTCCCGCGACGGCTCCCGCGACCTTGTCGTTGAAGACCGAGGGGATGATGTAGTTCGCGTTGACCTCGTCCTCCGCGACCACGTCGGCGAGGGCGCGCGCGGCGGCGAGCATCATCTCCGTGTTGACGGTGCGGGACTGCGCGTCCAGCAGACCGCGGAACACACCCGGGAAGACCAGCACGTTGTTGATCTGGTTCGGGAAGTCGGAGCGGCCGGTGGCCACGACGGCCGCGGTCTCACGGGCGATCGCCGGGTCCACCTCGGGGTCCGGATTCGCGAGCGCGAACACAATTGCGCCCTCCGCCATGGCCGCCACGTCGGCGCCGTCCAGGACGTTGGGGGCGGAGACGCCGATGAACACGTCGGAGCCGGCGACGGCCTCCTTGAGGGTGCCGGTGACGCCCTCCGGGTTGGTGTTGTCGGCGATCCAGCGCAGCGGGGAGTCCGGGGTGGCGTCGACCAGGTCCTCGCGGCCGGCGTGCACCACACCGTGGATGTCGGCGACGACCGTGTGCTTGACGCCGGCGGCGATGAGCAGCTTCAGGATGGCCGTACCCGCGGCACCGGCGCCGGACATGACGACGCGTACGTCACCGATCCCCTTGCCGACGACGCGCAGCGCGTTGGTCAGGGCGGCGAGGACGACGATCGCGGTGCCGTGCTGGTCGTCGTGGAAGACCGGGATGTCCAGGGCCTCGCGCAGCCGGGCCTCGATCTCGAAGCAGCGGGGCGCGGAGATGTCCTCCAGGTTGATGCCCGCGAAGCCGGGGGCGATCGCCTTGACGATCTCGACGATGGCGTCCGTGTCCTGGGTGTCCAGGCAGATCGGCCAGGCGTCGATGCCCGCGAAGCGCTTGAAGAGGGCCGCCTTGCCCTCCATGACGGGCAGCGAGGCCATCGGGCCGATGTTGCCGAGGCCGAGCACCGCGGAACCGTCGGTCACCACGGCGACGGAGTTGCGCTTGATGGTCAGACGGCGGGCGTCCTCGGGGTTCTCGGCGATGGCCATGCAGACGCGTGCCACACCCGGGGTGTAGATCATCGAGAGGTCGTCACGGCTGCGGATGGGGTGCTTGGACGCCATCTCGATCTTGCCGCCGAGGTGCATCAGGAACGTACGGTCGGAGACCTTGCCGAGGACGACGCCCTCGATGTCGCGCAGCCCCTCGACGATCTCGTCCGCGTGCGAGGTCGACGTCGCCGCGATCGTGACGTCGATCCGCAGCTTCTCGTGGCCGGAGGCGGTCACGTCGAGGCCGGTGACGGAGCCACCGGAGGACTCCACGGCCGTGGTGAGCTGGGAGACCGCTGTGCCGCTCGCGGGCACCTCCAGCCTGACCGTCATCGAGTACGAGACGCTGGGCGCCGTTGCCATGGCCGAGTCCTTCGCTTTCCTGAGCTTCGTTGCCGCACGCGCAGGGCCCGGGGCTCCGTACGTGCGTTCCGATGGTCGCACCTACCGGTCGGTAGCAGGTAATGACTGCCACCTTTCGGAAACTTTTTTCCACCATACGAGAAGTGACCGCTCCGCGTAACCCCGGACGGCTGTGAAAACGGCCGCGGGCCGACGGGCCCCTGGGGTGCGTCCGGACGCGGCGGGAGCGGGCGGCACCCCGGGGAAACAGAAACAGACCCGCGTCACCAGCAGGTGACGCGGGTCTGTCTTCTCACTCAGGTGGCACCGGCCCGCCATGCTCGCCTCGCGGCAAGTGGTCGCTCGTAGCGACGAAGGTTGGGCCCGGGGGCTTGGATCGAACCGGTGCCGCCACCAGGCTAACAAAGACCCCGGAGAAGTGATTCCTGTGCGCCGGGTTGACTCGGAAAAGTCCTCCGTACGCGCGCTCCCCGAGGGCCGCCTCAGTCCCTCAACAGGTCCGGGACCCCGTCCTCGTCCGGCATGTCGCGCTCCCCGGAGACGACGGTGAGCTGTTGCGTCGCACGGGTGAGAGCCACGTAGAGCACCCGCAGTCCCGCCGGGGACTCGTCGGCGATCTCCGCGGGCGAGACGACCACCGTGGCGTCGTACTCCAGGCCCTTGGCCTCCAGGCTGCCCAGCGCGACGACCCGCTCCCCGAGCTCCTCCAGCCAGGAGGCCGCCTCGGCCCTGCGGTCCATCGCGACGACCACACCGACGGTGCCGTCCACCTCGGCGAGCAGCCTGCGCGCCTCCTCGCGGACCGTCGAGGCGAGGTCCCCGCCCCGCACCGTCTCGAAGCGCGGCACCACACCAGTCGAACGCACCGCCGAGGGGGACTCCATCCCCGGCATGGCCAGCGCCAGCACCCTGGCGGCCAGCTCGGCGATCTCGGCCGGGTTGCGGTAGTTCACCGTGAGGGTGAACCGGCGCCGCGGCCGGCTGCCCAGCGCCTCGTCACGGGCCGCAGCCGCCTCGTCCGGGTCGGACCACGAGGACTGCGCGGCGTCCCCGACGATCGTCCAGGTCGCGTGCCGGCCCCTGCGGCCGACCATCCGCCACTGCATCGGTGTCAGGTCCTGCGCCTCGTCGACGATGACGTGGGCGTACTCGGTGCGCTCCGCCGCCAGCCGCTCCGCCCGCTCGCGCTGGGTCTCCTCGCGCTGCGGCATCAGCTCCTCCAGCCCGGTGAGCTGGTCCAGCGGGTCGTACTCGCGCTTCTTCCTCGGCCGGGCCGGGGTGCCCAGCAGCGTCTGGAGCTCGTCCAGGAGCGCGACGTCGTGGACGGAGAGCGGGCCCCTGCCCTGCGCGTCCAGCCGTCTCAGCGAACGGGCGAGGCGGCGCACCTCCCCCTGGTTGAGGATCCGGCGGGACCACTTGCCGAGCCGCCGCTCGTCGGCCATGGCGACCAGTACCTGGCGCGGGGTCAGCTCCGGCCACCAGGCGTCCAGGAAGGTCAGGAAGGGGGTCTCGGTGGACACGTCCTCGTCGAACGACGCACGCAGCTCCGCGACCAGTTCGGGGTCGGTGTAGCGCCCCCGGGCCGACGACTTGTTCCACAGGGCGTCCAGGAGGAGCTTGCGGGCGCGCGGACGCAGCAGATTGACCGGGGCGGTGCCCCCGAGGACGTTGTGCCGGATCCGCCGGAGCTCGTCCGCCTCCAGCTCCAGCCGGCCGCCGAAGGCGACCACACGCAGCCGGGTCGGCGTGGTGGGACCTGAGGGCTCCTCGCCGAGGGCGAGCTGCCCCTCCTGGGAGGCGGGCCGGGGCACCGGCTGTTCGAGGGCGCCCCGGGCTGCCCTGCGCAGGACCTGGAGCATCCGGGACGAGCCCTTGATCCGGGCGACCGAGGGTTCGTCGTAGGTGGTCGCACCCTCCGGGCCGGCCGCCTCGTCGGAGAGCGAGCCGACGGCGCGGATCGCGACCTGGCCCTCCTCGCCGAGCGAGGGGAGCACGCCCTCGGTGTAGGCGACCAGGAGCGGGGTCGGCGAGACCACGAGGATGCCGCCGGAGTAGCGCCGGCGGTCCTGGTACAGGAGGTAGGCGGCCCGGTGCAGGGCGACGGCCGTCTTGCCGGTGCCGGGTCCGCCGGAGACCTCGGTGACGGAGGCCGCGGGTGCCCGGATCACCAGGTCCTGCTCGGCCTGGATCGAGGAGACGATGTCGCGCATCGTGTGGCTGCGGGCCTGGCCGAGCGCGGCCATCAGGGCGCCGTCGCCGACGACGGGCAGCGTCGCGCCGTCGAGGAAGGCGGTCAGCTCCGGGCGCATGAGGTCGTCCTCGACCCCGAGGACCCTGCGGCCCTTGGAGCGGATGACCCGGCGGCGTACGACCCGGCCGGGCTCCTTCGGCGTCGACCGGTAGAACGGCGCGGCGGCCGGTGCCCGCCAGTCGATGACCAGGGGCGCGTAGTCGGCGTCGAGCACTCCTATGCGGCCGATGTGGAGCGTCTCCGCGATCCGGGCGGTGGAGTCCTCCGCCACCGCGTCGTCGGCCGCCTCCACGGAGGTGAAGGCGCCGTCCGGGCCGCGCTCACCGTCTTTGCCGCGGAGCAGGTCGATCCGCCCGAAGAGGAAGTCCTCGAACTCGTTGTTCAGACGGTTGAGATGCACCCCGGCCCGGAAGACCTGGGCATCCCGTTCCGCGAGCGCGCCCGGGGTGCCTACCTGGCCCCGTTTCCCGGCGTCCCGCATGAGAAATTCCGCCTCGTCGATCTTCTCTTCGAGACGGCGGTAGACCCGGTCCAGATGTTCTTGTTCGACACCGATCTCCCGGTCCCGCAACGAATCGACAGCGGCATCCTGCGCGGCCACCGAGGCCCCCTTCTGACGTGCATCGGGCAGCCGTCAACCGTACGCGAAAGTAGGGCCCGGGCGCACCTGCCACCCAGGTCGCGTTTACGCGTCGATCCCCGCCGGCCGCCCGCTGCCGGCGGCGCGGGCGGCTCTTGCCCGCCGGTGCCGAGCCGTTCAGCCCTCCGGAGGACCGTCGTGCAGGATCCGCTGGAACATCCGGTGGTCCCGCCAGGCGCCGTTGATGTGCAGATAGCGCGGCGCGGTGCCGTAGAGCTCGAACCCGGCCTTGGCCAGGACCCGTTGCGAGGCCGCGTTGTCCACGACGGTCCCGGCGGCGATCCGGTGCAGCCCGAGTCCGTCACGGGCCAGCTCGCAGACCCGGCCGACGGCGGCCGTGGCCAGACCCCGGCCCGCCCGGTCCACGTCGATCCAGTAGCCGAGCCGCGCGTTGCGGAACGGGCCGCGCTCGATGGAGGCGAGGGTCATCGCCCCCACGACCAGGTCCTCCTCGTCGGCCAGCACCCAGGGCATGGCGCGTCCCGCGTCACGGTCGGCCAGAAGTCCGGTCAGCCGCGCGGTCTGGCCCTCGGTGGTGTAGAAGACCTCGGGCCGCACGGGCTCCCACTTCCGCATGTGGGCACGGCTGCGGGACAGGGTCACGGCGAACGAGGCCGCGTCGGCGAGTGTGGCGGGCCTCAGGCGGACCCCGTCCGCCAGCGGATGGCTGTCGTCGATCATCCCCGCAGCGTACTGCGCCCGCTTCCGCGGCCTGACAGCCGCTCAGGCCGGGCGGGACCGCCCCTCAGGAACCGTCGTACTTGGAGTCCGCCGAGGGGTCGAGCGCCAGCCGGTAGCCGCGCTTGACGACCGTCTGGATCAGCCGCGGCGCCCCCAGGGACGTGCGCAGCCGTGCCATCGCCGTCTCCACCGCGTGCTCGTCCGTGCCGCCGCCTGGCAGCGACCGCAGCAGATCGGCGCGGGAGACGACCCAGCCCGGTCTGCGGGCCAGGGCCTGCAGCAGGGCCATCCCGGCCGGGGGCACCGGTCGCAGGGCCCCGTCCACCAGCACGGCGTGGCCCCGGATCTCGACGGTGTGACCGGCGACGGGCAGCGTACGGGCACGGGCGGGCAGCTGGGAGCAGAGCACCTGCACGAGCGGGCCGAGCCGGAAGCGTTCCGGCTGGACGGTGTCGATCCCCTTGGCCTGCAGGGGCAGGGCGGTCACCGGGCCCACGCAGGCGCTCAGGACGTCGTGGCTCAGTGCCTCCAGCACCTCGCCGAGCATCCCGCGCGCCTCCGCCCGGTTCAGATAGGACGCCACTGCGGGGGCGCTGGTGAAGGTGAGCGCGTCCAGCCCGCGGGCGACCGTGATGTCGAGCATGCGGTCGAGGGGCGCGATGTCCTCCGGCGGCATCCAGCGGTACACGGGTACGCCGACGACCTCCGCGCCTGCCGCCCGGAGCGACTCCACGAAGCCGGGCAGCGGCTCACCGTGCAGCTGGAGGGCGACCCTGCGGCCCGACACCCCCTCCTCCAGCAGCCGGTCCATGACCTCGGCCATCGACTCGGACTGCGGCGACCATGCCTCGGTCAGGCCGGCGGCCCTGATGGCGCCCTTGACCTTGGGCCCGCGGGCCAGGAGTTCGACCCCCCGGAGCAGATCGAGGAGCCCGTCCCCGATGCCCCAGCCGTCGGCGGCCTCCACCCAGCCCCGGAAGCCGATCGCCGTCGTCGCGATCACGATGTCGGGGGCGTCGCCGATCAGTTCCTTGGTGGCGGCCAGGAGTTCGCTGTCGTCCGCGAGCGGCACGATCCGCAGGGCGGGGGCGTGCAGCACCGAGGCGCCACGGCGCGTGAGGAGTGTTCCCAGCTCCTCCGCCCGACGGGCTGCTGTCACCCCGACCGTGAAGCCCGCCAGGGGCCCGTGCTGTGCGTCGTCGTCGTGCATGGCGTGATACCCGGCTCTCGTCCCGCTGTTGCTCGATGATGCGGAGGACCGAGACTGTCAACAGCTCGTGACAGTTTCGGTCCTCCCGTATTTCCCGCCCGTTACGTCCTGCGACACCCTGTGTCCGCGATCACACCTCGGCGTAGCTGAGCTGCGGCTTCGCGGCGACCTCCGGGGTACGCCGAAGGTATACCGCCCAGGTCAGGCCGAAGCAGACCGCGTAGAAGCCGAGGAAGCACCAGAAGGCCGCCGTGCCCGTGCCCGAGGTCGCGAAGGACTGGCGGAACGCGAGGTTGATGGCGAGGCCGCCGAGCGCCCCGACCGCCCCGATGAGCCCCATGGAGGCACCGGAGAGGCGCCGCCCGTAGGCCGCCGCCTCCTCGCCGCGCAGGCCCTTGGCGAGCCCCTGGGCGTGGAAGATGCCGGGGATCATCTTGAACGTGGATCCGTTGCCGAGGCCGGTCAGGACGAAGAGGGCGATGAAGCCGACGAGGAACACGGGCAGGGACTCGATGCCGGAGGCGTAGACGACGACTCCGGTCGCCGCCGCCATCGCCGCGAAGTTCCACAGGGTCATCCGGGCACCGCCGTAGCGGTCGGCGAGCCAGCCGCCCGCGGGCCGGATGAGGGACCCGAGCAGCGGGCCGATGAAGGTGAGCGAGGCCGCCTGCAGCGGGGTGCGGCCGAACTGCGTCTGCAGGACGAGCCCGAAGGCGAAGCTGTAGCCGATGAACGACCCGAAGGTGCCGATGTACAGCACCGACATGATCCAGGTGTGCCGCTCCCGGACGGCCTGGAGCGCGGCCCCGGTGTCGTTCTGGACGGGCCGGAGGTTGTCCATCCGCAGCACGGCGCCGAGGGCGGCCACCAGGATCAGCGGGATGTACGCCCCGAGCAGGATCCGCGGGTGGGTGGCGCCCGCTGTGCCGATCACCAGCAGGCCGATGAGCTGGACGACCGGTACGCCGATGTTGCCGCCGCCGGCGTTGAGCCCGAGGGCCCAGCCCTTCTTCCGCAGCGGGAAGAAGGCGTTGATGTTCGTCATCGAGGAGGCGAAGTTGCCACCGCCGATACCGGTGAGCGCGGCGACGGCGAGGAACGTGCCGTACGAGGTGCCGGGCTCCATCACCCAGAAGGCCGCGATCGTGGGCACCAGGAGCGAGAGCGCGCTGAAGACGGTCCAGTTGCGCCCGCCGAACAACGCGACCGCGAAGGTGTACGGGACCCGCGCGATGGCGCCCACCAGGGTGGCCGTGGAGATGAGGAAGAACTTCCCCGCCGGGTCGACGCCGTACTCCGGTCCCATGAAGAGGACCATCACGGACCACAGGGACCAGATGGAGAACCCGATGTGCTCCGAGAGGACGGAGAACCACAGGTTCCTGCGGGCGACCTTCTCGCCCGTCTCCCGCCAGAACGTCTCGTCCTCCGGCTCCCACTGCTCGATCCAACGACCGGCCATCACGCGCCTCCACACAGGTCGGGGTGTTGTCCTGCCGACGCTAGGGAGTCCGCGTTTCGGCGCGGTGCCGTGAGGTGACCGGTGCGCAACCTTGCTCTCACTCGGTGCGAGGGGGTGCGGTGAGCCGCGCCCCCGGCTCACCGCACCCCCTCCCGGACCGTCAGGCCCTGCGCCCCCGGGGCGCGCCGTTCGGCCACAGGCGCGGGCGCCGCTTGGCGGCGACGTCCTCCACCCAGCCGAACGCCACGATCGCGAGCCCTATCAGCGGCCAGACCGCGATCAGGACCAGCACCTCGTACGAACGCTCTATGTAAGACCCGAAGGTGTCCCCCAGCCACGGGACGGCCCAGAGCTCGTCCACGAGGTGCGCGGAGGCCATCAGCAGCAGGTTGTGCCAGAGGTAGATCGTCACGGCCCTGTTGTTGGCCAGCGTCACCAGGCTGTCCCAGGCGGCGAACCGGCCGGGGAGCTTCTGCCAGGACGGCGAGTAGACCAGGAGGATCGCGCAGAAGCCGAGCGACCAGGTGGCCTGCGCCAGCGGGATCTCGTCCAGGTTCCAGCCCTCCGCCGTGAGGTGGCCGGAGGCCCACCACAGACCGAAGCCCATGACGATGGCGGCGGACGAGACCGCGAGGTAGCGCGGGATCCGCTTCAGCAGGCCGTCGTGGTGGGCGAAGCCCAGGATCCAGCAGGCGCCGAACACCGCGAAGTCGACGAGACCCTCACCGAAGGTGCCGGGCACCGTCACCAGGCCTGTGCCGATCACGGCGGTCAGGGCGACCGGCGCGAGCAGCGTCGCCCAGGGCAGCCTGCGGAACGCCTTGAGCAGCAGGGGCGAGGCGATGACGAACCAGAGGTAGGCCCGGATGTACCAGAGCGGCCCCGCGGCCTGGTCGGCCCACGACAGTTCCAGCCAGCCTCCGGCGGACCCGTTCTCCTCGGGGTACGGCGGGGAGCCCAGCGGAAGGACGTAGCTGCCCAGCTTGATGAACCACCACAGCCCCTCCTCCCGTACGGGCTTCCAGCTCAGTGCGAACATCACCGGTACGACGACCAGCGAGAACGCCCACATCGGCGGGAGCAGGCGGCGCAGCCGCCCGCGGATGACGCTGCCGGCCGGGCGGCTCAGCGAGCGGGCCATCAGCGACCCGGCCAGGGCGAACATCACGCCCATGGACGGGAACACGACGGTCAGCCAGCCCCACCCGAAGAGATGGAAGCAGACGACCCGGACCAGGGCCACGGCCCTGAGCAGGTCGAGATACCGGTCCCGTCCCGGCTTGGCGGGGGCCGCGGGGGCTTCCTCCCCGGCACCGGCTCCGGTGGTGCGCCCGTCACGGCCCGCGGGCGCGGGGACGGCGACGGGCGTGCCCGTCGCGGGCGGGGTCGCGGTGTACGCAGCGGTGGGCCCGGTGACGGTTCCGGGGAAGGCGCCGCCGCCCTGCTGGGGCGGGGGTGCCCAGGTGGCATCGGGGGCCTGCCAGGAGGCGCCGTCGTAGCCGGTGTCGTACTGCCCTGTCCGGTCTGGGGGTGTCATGCCACCGGCCTCCGGTCCCTGTCCAGGTCCTTGCGACGGCTCTGCGTACCGCCGGGCGCCTCCACCACGCCGGTGCGGCGCAGCTTCTGCCAGCGCAGCCGGCCGCCGGTGAGAGCGGTGATCCACGACTGGAGCAGCACCACGTACATCAGCTGCCGGTAGAGGACCTGCTGGAGCGGGAGCGAGATCAGATGGGTCATGCGTTCCCGGTCCAGCCGGAAGGCGTAGGCGGCGCACACCGCCTGGACCAGCAGGACGCCGAACCACGCGGCGACCGTCTTGCCCGTCGGGCCGAAGACCAGCCCGTACAGGAGGAACACGTCGATGAGGGGTGCCAGCAGCGGCGCCACCACCATGAACAGGGAGACGAACGGCAGTCCCACCCGGCCGAACCGGCCCGAGGGGCCGCGCTCGACGACCGCGCGGCGGTGCTTCCAGATGGCCTGCATCGTGCCGTAGGACCACCGGTAGCGCTGCGACCAGAGCTGCTGCACGGACTCGGGGGCCTCGGTCCAGGCCCGGGCGTTCTCCGCGTAGACGACGCGCCAGCCGTCGCGGTGGAGCGCCATGGTGACGTCGGTGTCCTCGGCGAGGGTGTCCTCGCTCATGCCGCCGATACGGTCCAGCGCGTCCCGACGGAAGGCGCCGACGGCGCCGGGGATGGTCGGCATGCAGCCCAGGAGGTCGTACATGCGCCGGTCGAGGTTGAAGCCCATCACGTACTCGATGTGCTGCCACGCGCCGATCAGCGAGTCCCGGTTGCCCACTTTGGCGTTCCCCGCGACCGCGCCGACCCGGTGGTCCGCGAACGGCTGCACGAGCTCGCGCACGGTGGAGGGCTCGAAGACGGTGTCGCCGTCCATCATCACGACGATGTCGTAACGGGCGTTCCTGATGCCGTTGTTGAGCGCCGCGGGCTTGCCCGCGTTGCGCTGGCGTACGACGCGCACGTTGGGGATCCACATCGCCTCGACGAGGTCGGCGGTGCCGTCCGTCGAGCCGTCGTCGATCACGATGACCTCGATCGGGTAGTCGCTGGCCACCAGGGAACGCACGGTCGCCTCGATGCACTCCCGCTCGTTGTACGCCGGCACGAGGACCGAGACCGGACGGGTGAAGGGCTCGCCCCAGCTGAAGTTCCTCCGGCGGACCTTCCTGGCGTGCAGGAAGGACAGCAGCAGCATCAGCCCGAACCGCACCATGACCAGGACTCCGATGACCGCGAGTCCGACGACCATGACCCCGGTGACGTTCTCGGAGATCTTCACCGCGCCGATGAACGCCTTCCCCTTCCAGAGCGCGAGGCCGGTGACCGGGGTGTGCGCGCTGGGCGCGCCGAGCGCGGCGGTCAGGTTGGTGAAGTCGTAGCCCCGCTCCTGCATCGCCGGCAGGAACGTCCCCAGCGCGGCGACGGTCTGGGACCGGTCGCCTCCGGAGTCGTGCATCAGGATGATGGCGCCCTTGCCGTTGCGGGGTGTGGCGCGCTCGATGATCGCGGGGACACCGGGCCGCTTCCAGTCCTCGCTGTCGGTGTTGTTCACGACGGTGAGGTAGCCGCGGCTGCCGATGTACTGCGTGACCGGCCAGGACTTGTTGTCCATGGCGTCGGAGAACGAGGAGTAGGGAGGCCGGAACAACGAGGTGCGGATGCCCGCGGCGCCCGCCAGCACCAGCTGGTTCTGGGAGAGTTCCCAGTCGATGCGGCTGGTGGACTGGAAGGACAGGTCGGGGTGGTTGAAGGTGTGCAGGCCCACCTCGTGGCCCTCGTCGACCATCCGCTTCACGAGTTCCGGATAGCGGGAGGCCATGGTGCCCGTGACGAAGAAGACCCCGTGGGCGTGGTGCTTCTTCAGCTCGTCCAGCACCCGTGGCGTCCAGACTGGGTCGGGGCCGTCGTCGAAGGTGAGGACGATCTTGCGGTCGGGTATACGGAGGGTCTTGGCGTCCTGGCCCGCCTCACGGGCGTCGATGACCGGGCCGCCGTCGAGGATGTCGTCGGGTACCTGGCTGGTGGGCGCCGGGGCCTGGATGCGGTGGTCGGCGAGGATCTCGCTGTGCACGTATCCACGGAGCATGAGCATGGCGAGCAGGGCCACAAGGAGGAGCGAGGGAAGCAGGTAGCGCATGGGAAGCCTGCGCCGGACGGTCCGCTTCTTCTTCCGGTTGTGCCTGCCCCGTGCGACGGGGGGTGTCATCTACTGAGCGCCTTCTTGTGGTTGCACCGGGGATTCCGAGGGGTCGGGGGACGCCGGAGGGGGCTCCTCCACGGACGGCTCGGGACTGGGGGTCACCGGCGGCTCGCCGGTCGGCGGCACGGCGACCGAGGTGTCGGGCGCCGGAGCCGAGGAGGAGGTGCCCCGGGGCGGCTTGCCGGCGGCCACCGAGGCCGAGGCGCTCGCGCCGGGCCGGGCGGAGGCGGAGCCGGACGCGGCGGAGCCCGACGGCTCGGCCGTCGCACCGGCGGAGGCCGAGGAGGAGGCGCCGGGTGTGGCTCCGGGAGACCGGGAGACGACGTCGTCGCTCGGCGCCGGCCGCACCTCGACGTCCTCGGCGTGCTTCTTCTCCTCCTGCCCGGAGAGCGGCAGCCAGGGGGCGGCGGAGTTCCCTCCCAGTACGGCGACCACGAGGGTCACCGCGTACACGGCGCAGATCGCCGCGAGGACCCAGCCCACACGCCGGTACGTCTTGCTGCGGCGGCCGCTCTCGTCGACGAAGACGGGACCGTCGGACGGATCCGGAGGGCCGGGTTCGACCGGTAGTTCGGACAGCTGACGTCCCAGCCCGTCCAGCTGGACGGTGACGTCGTTCGGCTCATGCGTGTGCCCTGTTCGGGTACCTTCGCGCCAATTTTCCACAGGTGTTCGCACTTCCCCCACTCAATGAAGCAGGTGCGCCTGAATGACTGGAATACAGCTGTCGGACAGGGCCCCCACCCTGCCTGAGCCTCACTCGCCACCGTGCACCTGAGGCACTGAATGTAGCGCACGGCGGACGCACCGACCCCGGTATCACCTGTTGTTCACCAATGGTGACGTATCGGTGACGAAACGATGCTAGAGGGCCGCGAGTTGGGTGCCTCGGGCTACCGAACCGCCGTGCGGCCGCACGCGCATCCGCACCCGGGCGGCGGAGGCGGGGAAGGCTTTTCCGCCACCCGCCCCGACGCCCGCCGGGCGCGGTGCCCGGCCGGCGCCCCGCCCGGCCGGCGCCCCGCCCGACGCCGGGCGCCGGGCGCCGGGCGCACAAGAACGAGGACCCCGCTGCCGGTGGCAACGGGGTCCTCGTTCACATGGGAATTGTGGAGATGGCGGGAATCGAACCCGCGTCCAACGGTGCGGAACCAGGGCTTCTCCGAGTGCAGTTCGCTACGCTTTTCTCGGCCCCGGAGGTCACGCGAACAAGCCTCCGACAGGCCCAGTCACTGTTTGATTTCCTTCAGAACCCCGTGACCGGGCTCAGAAGTTTAGATCCCTTGATGATGCCAGGATCCGGGTCGGGATCACCCCCGGGCTGACACTCCGCAGAGTCTTCGCTAGCTGCTAATTAGGCAGCAAGGGCGAAGGCGGAGGAATCGCGCTTGGAATTGGCGATTATTGGTTGCGACATATGGTTTACGAGATCATTGCCGCTTCCTCGACTCGCTTCCCCTGCTTCGACATCCGCTGTCGAAACCGATCATCCCCATGTTGTTTTATCAATGCGCGCACCCGCTGTGAGGTGCAGGACCCATCGTACGTGACCGACGCACGCCGATGCCACCGTATTTCCGGCGGCTCCTGCCGGGACCGGCGCTCAGGCCTGGCGCTGGCGCCGGCGGGCGGCCGCGATCGCGCGGTTCGTCTCCCGCGTGTCCTGCTTCTCGCGCAGCGTCTGCCGCTTGTCGAACTCCTTCTTGCCCTTCGCGAGCGCGATCTCGATCTTGACGCGGCCGTCCTTGAAGTACAGGGCCAGCGGCACGATGGTGTGCCCCGTCTCCTGGGACTTGGACTCCAGCTTGTCGATCTCGGCCCGGTGCAGGAGCAGCTTGCGCTTGCGCTTGGCCGAGTGGTTCGTCCAGGTGCCCTGCACGTACTCCGGCACGTGGATGTTGTGCAGCCACGCCTCGTGGTCGTCGATCTGGACGAAGCCGTCGACCAGCGACGCCCTGCCCATCCGCAGCGACTTGACCTCCGTGCCCATGAGCACGAGACCGCACTCGTAGGTGTCGAGGACGTGGTAGTCGTGCCGCGCCTTCTTGTTCTGGGCGATCATCTTGCGCCCGGTGTCTTTTTCCTTGGCCATAGTGCGGTCATTTTCGCACTACGACCCACCCCCGAGGCCACTCAATACCGACTCGCCCCTCCGCAGGGCCTCGGAACCGGCCCCGACGTCCGGGGTGATCCCGCTCCCCTCGACGCTGCGGCCCGCCGGGGTGCGGTAGTGCCCCACGGTCAGCTCGGCCACCGAACCCCCCGGAAGCCTGCTAGGCATCTGGACGGAGCCCTTGCCGAAGGTGCGTGAGCCCACGGTCACCGCCCTGCCCCGGTCCTGCAGGGCTCCGGTGAGGAGCTCGGCCGCGCTCATCGTCCCCCCGTCGACCAGGACGACCACCGGCCGTTCCGTGTCCCCGCCGGGATCGGCGTAGAGGGCACGCTGCTTCCCGTGCACGTCGTAGGTGGCGACGAGCCCGCCGTCCAGGAAGGCGGAGGACGCGGTGACGGCCTCCGTGACGAGGCCGCCCGAGTTGGCCCGGAGGTCCAGCAGGATGCCCGCGTCCCCCGGTGCGCCGGCCACCGCGTCACGGACGGCGGTCCCCGTACCCCGGGTGAAGGCGGCGACCTTGATCAGTACGGCCGACGAGCCGTCGCGCCCGAGGCGCCGGACGCTCACGGGATCGGTACTGAGCCGCGCCCTGTGCAGGGTCGTCGTCCAGGAACGGCTGCCCCGGCTCAGCCCGAGGACCACGGCGGACCCCGCGGCGGCCTCGGTCCGGTCCCCTCTGAGCGACGCCACCACGTCGGCGACCGGGCGTCCCCCCACGGGGCGGCCGTCGACGCTGCGCAGCAGATCACCCTTGCGCACGCCCGCCCGCGCGGCCGGGCCGCCGGACCTGACCCCCGTGACGACGACGTCACCGCGGACCGAGCGGCGGGCGGAGACGCCTACACCGGTGTAGGAGCCTCCGAGCGCCTGCTCGAGTTCCTCGTACTCCCGCTCGTCGTAGACGGCTCCCCAGCGGTCACCGCTGCGGCTGACGACCTCCTCGGCCGCCTCGGTCCCGGACTTCCCGTCGGCCTCGGCGTCGGCGGCCGCGTCCGCGATCTCCTCACGGTCCACGGAACCGACGGTGGAGGACACCGCACGGGTCCTTATCTCGGTGCCGGAGTCCTCGTCCCGCGGCAGGGAGCCGGTGGCGGCCGCGGTGGCGAGCACACCGGCGAACACCAGCGTCAGGGCCGCCCCGCGGCGGAAACCGCGGGGTTCCAAATGGTGCGTAAGGCCCGTCATGGGGCCGAGTGTAGGACAACGCCCCGCGCGCTCAGGGCCCGTTGGCCGTAAGCGCGACGGGGCGCTCGTCACACCTTCAGGTACTTGCGCAACGCGAACAGAGCGGCAACAGCGGGCATCAGCAGACCGATCGCCAGGACAAGCGGAAGCTTCGTGAGCACCGCCTCCCAGCCGATGAAGTCGATCAGGTTCAGCTTGTCCTGGAGGGAGAGTCCGGCGTCGATCAGGAAGTACCGGGCGGCGATCAGGAGCCCGCAGGCGAGCACTCCGCCGATCAGGCCCGCGAACGCGGCCTCCATGATGAACGGCGTCTGGATGTAGAAACCGGAGGCCCCCACCAGCCGCATGATGCCCGTCTCGCGCCTTCGGCTGAACGCCGATACGCGGACGGTGTTCACGATGAGCATCAGGGCGATGACCAGCATCAGCCCCATCAGGAAGAGCGCGGCGACGTTCATGCCGTTCATCAGCCCGAAGAGGTTGTCGAGGATGCCCCGCTGGTCCTGCACGGACTGCACCCCGTCACGGCCCGCGAAGGCCGTCGCGACCACCTTGTACTTCTGCGGGTCCTTCAGCTTGACCCGGAACGACTCCTGCATCTGGTCCGGCGTGATGTTGCCGGCCATCGGCGAGTCGCCGAACTGCTCCTGGTAGTGCTTGTACGCCTCGTCGACCGTCTCGAAGAGGACCGGCTTCTCGACGGCCTCCATCTTCTCGAGGTCGGCCTTGATCTCCTTCTTCTGCTCCACCGTGACGGCACCCTTGGCGCACTTGGGCACGTCCTTGGCGTCGTTCTTGTTGCAGAGGAAGATCGAGACGTTGACCTTGTCGTACCAGTAGGTCTTCATCGAGCTGACCTGCTCGCGCATCAACAGCGCACCGCCGAACAGGGCGAGCGAGAGGGCGACGGAGACCACGACGGCGAAGGTCATCGTGAGGTTGCGACGAAGACCGACCCCGATCTCCGACAGGACGAACTGGGCGCGCATGGCGTCCTTTCAGTACTCGATGCTCGTGCAGAGGCGCGGAGGCCGGCGGAGCGGGCCGCCGGGCCCCTCTCAGTGCTGGTAGCCGTAGACGCCGCGTGCCTGGTCACGCACCAGACGGCCCTGCTCGAGCTCGATGACGCGCTTGCGCATCTGGTCGACGATGTTCTGGTCGTGGGTCGCCATGATCACGGTGGTGCCGGTCCGGTTGATCCGGTCCAGCAGCTTCATGATGCCCACGGAGGTCTGCGGGTCCAGGTTCCCGGTCGGCTCGTCCGCGATCAGCAGCATGGGGCGGTTGACGAACGCCCTGGCGATCGCGACGCGTTGCTGCTCACCACCGGAGAGCTCGCCGGGCATCCGGTCCTCCTTGCCCCCGAGCCCGACGAGGTCGAGGACCTGCGGCACGGCCTTGCGGATCTCGCCGCGCGGCTTGCCGATGACCTCCTGCGCGAAGGCCACGTTCTCGGCGACGGTCTTGTTCGGCAGGAGACGGAAGTCCTGGAACACCGTGCCCAGCTGGCGGCGCATCTGCGGCACCTTCCAGTTGGACAGCCGCGCGAGGTCCTTGCCGAGCACGTGGACCATGCCCGTACTGGCTCGCTCCTCGCGGAGGATGAGCCGCATGAAGGTGGACTTGCCGGAGCCGGAGGAGCCCACCAGGAAGACGAACTCACCCTTCTCGATGTCGAGTGAGACGTCCCGGAGCGCCGGACGGCTCTGCTTCGGGTAGGTCTTGGAGACGTTGTCGAATCGGATCACGGATGCACCACGGTCGGCCGGGGGTAGGTGAGCGTGACCATACGCGACCCGGGTGAGCGCGTGCAGTCGGCGTCCTTCAATGAGGGATTTGTGACGGAACGCGACGGGGAACGAAACGGGGCGTGCCGGACCTCGCCCGGTGGGCCGCGCCGAAATCGCCCCGAGCTGGCACAGTGGAAGGGGGAACGGTCGCGTTTCCCTGAGCGTTGTGCGGAGAGAACGTGAACAAGCGGCTCCGCCGCGCGGGAGGAGGACTGCGCATGACCTATGACCGTTTGGTGTGCGCGAACTGCGCGGCGCCCGTGAGCGAGGGCCGCTGCCATGTCTGCCGCGCGAGCCGGGAGCGCATGCAGGAGCAGGGCATGTTCGCGGGGCTCAGCCCGGCGATGCTGATAGCTCTGATGGTGATCCTCGTGGCCGCCCTGGCCCTGCTGGCGCACCAGGCCGTCTGAGCCCGGAGAGCGCCGCCCCGGGTGTGCGAGCGGTCCCAGGTGTACGCGTGCGGCCGCAGGAGCGGCTCCGGCGCGCGAAAGGGCCCAGGAGGCCGTGAAGACTCTCCCGGGCCCTTCAGCGTGCGCTCAGAGGCGTCAGGCCGCCGTACGGCCGCCGCCCGCCAGGCGCGGCAGGATACGGAAGCCGATGCCGCCGGCGATCATCGTGGCGGCGCCGACCAGCAGGAACGTGGTCTCGGCCGCACCGGTCTCGGCGAGCTCGTCCTTGCCCTTGCCCTGCTCGACCGGCTGGTTGCCGACGCTGTCCGTGTCGGTGTTGTCGTCGGGGTAGACCGGGTCGACACCCTCGCCCGAGCCTCCGGTGACAGAGCCATCGGACCCATCGGCCGGAGGCTTCTGCGTGGGCTCATCGGTCGGCGGATTCGGGTTCTCGCCACCCGGGTTCTCCCCGCCCGGGTTCTCGCCACCCGGGTTCTCCCCACCCGGGTTCTCGCCACCCGGGTTCTCGCCACCCGGGTTCTCGCCACCCGGGTTCTCGCCACCCGGGTTCTCGCCACCCGGGTCTTCCCCGCCCGGGTTCTCCCCGCCCGGGTCCTCGCCGCCCGGGTTCTCCCCGCCCGGGTCCTCGCCGCCCGGGTCTTCCCCGCCCGGGTTGTTCGGGTCTTCGCCGCCCGGGTTGTTCGGGTCCCCCCCGCCCGGGTTGTTCGGGTCCTCGTCACCCGGGTTGTTCGGGTCCTCGCCAGCCGGGTTCGTCGAGTTCGGCGCCTCGTTGACCGCACCGAACAGGTCCCCGATGCCTACCGCCTGCGCCGCGCCCGCGGCCGTCAGGGAGGCACCCGCTGCGATAACCGCGGCTGCGGCTATCCGCGCGACGCGGATCCGCGTCTTCTTCGTCATCTGTTGCTACCCCCAGTAGCTGTCTCGTCGATGGAGCAGCCATATGCGGTCCTCGGCCCTGCGGGGGCGTGCGCGGTCGCACGTCTCGCAGGGCCACGCATCACCGTGGTCATCCCGCCCCCCGTTCACACCTGTCCCAGACATACGTGTGCTGCCCTAGCACCCTGTCCAGAGACACCGACCACGTCAAGGATGTTCCGGCGGTATTCGCGTCGCTATGGGTGTTCTTGACGGCTATTCGGAATCACGACTGTGACGCATTCGCCACACATTCCCCCCAACTCCCCTGCTGCCGCCCCGTGGTGGGACGCCGAAGGCCCGGACAGGATTTCCTGTCCGGGCCTTCGGAGGCTTGCCGCGAGTACTACTTCTCGCTCTGCTTGCGCCAGCGGATACCCGCCTCGATGAAGCCGTCGATCTCTCCGCCGAAGACCGCCTCGGGGTTGCCGAGTTCGAACTCGGTACGCAGGTCCTTGACCATCTGGTACGGGTGCAGGACGTACGAACGCATCTGGTTGCCCCAGGAGTTGCCGCCGTCGCCCTTGAGCGCGTTCATCTTGGCCTGCTCCTCCTGGCGGCGGCGCTCGAGGAGCTTCGCCTGGAGGACGTTCATCGCGGACGCCTTGTTCTGGATCTGCGAGCGCTCGTTCTGGCAGGAGACGACGATGCCGGTCGGCAGGTGGGTCAGGCGGACCGCGGAGTCGGTGGTGTTGACGCCCTGGCCACCGGGACCCGAGGAGCGGTACACGTCCACCCGGAGCTCCGACTCGTCGATCTCGACGTGGTCGGTCTGCTCGACGACCGGCAGCACCTCGACACCCGCGAAGGACGTCTGGCGCCGGCCCTGGTTGTCGAACGGGGAGATGCGCACCAGGCGGTGCGTGCCCTGCTCCACGGAGAGGGTGCCGTAGGCGTACGGGACCTCGACGGCGAAGGTGGTCGACTTGATGCCGGCCTCTTCGGCGTACGCGGTCTCGTAGACCTCGGTCTTGTAGTTGTGCCGCTCGGCCCAGCGGAGGTACATGCGCTGGAGCTTCTCGGCGAAGTCCGCCGCGTCGACGCCGCCGGCCTCGGCCCGGATGGTCACCAGGGCCTCACGCGCGTCGTACTCGCCGGAGAGGAGGGTGCGGACCTCCATCTCGTCGAGCGCCTTGCGGACGGATTCGAGCTCCGCCTCGGCCTCGGCCAGCGTGTCGGCATCGCCCTCGTCCTCGGCGAGCTCGAAGAGGACTCCGAGATCGTCGATTCGGCTCCGCAGGGCCTCGGCCTTGCGGACCTCGGCCTGGAGGTGCGAAAGCTTGCTGGTGATCTTCTGCGCCGCCTCCGGGTCGTCCCAGAGGGACGGCGCCGCCGCCTGCTCCTCGAGCGCGGCGATGTCGGCCCTCAGCGCATCCAGGTCCAGGACGGCCTCGATCGACCCCATGGTCGAGGAGAGGGACTTCAGCTCTTCGGAAATATCGACGACTGCCACGGGTCCAGCGTAACGGCTGGACGAGTGAACCTGTCCCTCCCCCGGTACGCGGCTCGCCCCGCACCGCCCTCAGGGGGCCGTGGGCGCCGAGTTCCGGGTGTCCTCGGGGGCCTGGCCCGGGTCGTCGCCGCTCATGGCGAACCAGCCGCCCACCCCTATGGCCGCGCACAGCGCGACCGCGGCCACACCCAGCGTGATCCGGCGTTTGCGGACGGCCGCCGACCTGTTCCGCGCCGAGCCCGGACGCGGCCGGCCCGGGGCCCGGGGGGCCCGTGCCGTGCCGAGGGCGCCGCCGGAGAGCTCGTCGGGTCCGGGTACGCGCATGCTCGTGTGGGTGTCCCGGTTGGAGTCCGGGGACGCCCCCGGCACCAGCGGGACCGCGCCTCGGCGGCGGGGCTCCTCCTCGGGGGCCTGGCCGTACTGCTGCTCGTCGTAGCCCTGCGGCTCGCCGTCGTTGTCCGGCTCGTCGACGTCGAGCGGGGGTATCCCGGCGAGGAGCGGCAGCAGCTCCCGCAGCCGGGCCGCGAGCTCGGAGGCGCGGAGCCGGGAGGCCGGGGCCTTGGCCAGGCACTGCACCAGGAGCTGCCAGAGCTCCTCGGGGATGCCGGGGAGCGGGACGACCGTCTCGGTGACGTGGCGGCGCAGCACCGCGCCGGGGTGGCCGCCGCCGAACGGGGTGAAGCCCGCGAGAAGCTCGTAGAGGACGGTCGCGAGGGCGTAGATGTCCACGGCGGCGCGCGGAGGGAGCCCTTCGACGATCTCGGGCGCCAGGTAGTCCGGCGTACCGATGATCTTGGTGGTCCTGGTGCGCCTGGGGGTGTCGATCAGCTTGGCGACGCCGAAGTCGGTGAGCAGCGCGGGGTGGGAGCCGCCGGGGCCGAGCGGACCCTCCATGTCGAGCAGGATGTTCTCCGGCTTGACGTCGCGGTGGACCACTCCCGCCCGGTGCGCGGCGGCGAGCGCGTCCGCGACGTCCGCGACGATCGCCGCGGCGGCCTCCGGCGCGAGGCGGCGTTCCCGGTCGAGGCGGGTCCGCAGGTCGGTGCCCCGCACGAGATCCATGACGAGTGCCAGGTCGGTGCCGTCCACCACGAGGTCGCGCACGGCGACGACGTGCGGATGGTCGAGTCCGAGCAGCGCGGTGCGCTCCTGCACGAACCGGCCCACGAGCTCCTGGTCGGACGCGAGGTCCTCGCGGAGCAGCTTGATGGCGACCGGGCCCTCCGGGCCCTCGCCGAGCCACACCGTACCGGCGCTGCCGCGCCCCAGGATCTGGTGGGCGGTGTACCGGCTGCCGATATTCCGTGCCAAGACTGCTCCCTCAGCGGCTGGCGTTGACCCCCGGTCGACAAAGTTACGCGGCGAACGGGGTGCTCCGCGCCCCGGACGGTGCCAACCTGCGCTTCCGCGGGCGAATTGGGCCCGCGGAAGTCGACAAAGAAACAGAGTGGGTGCGGTTACTGGCCGGTCGTGCCGCCCGAACCGCTTCCGCCGAGGTCCTCGAACCAGCCGGTGACCTTGTCGATGCCGTCCCCTATGGCGTCCCAGAAGCTCTGCCCCTGGGCGATCCAGTCCTGGAGCGGTGTCAGTTCCCAGATGAGCCAGGCGGCGACGATCAGCAGCACCACCGAGAAGAGGCAGCCCTTGAGGCACCCGAGGCCCGGGATGCGCATCGGGTTGGCGCTGCGCTGCCGGGGCGCGCGCGGTGCCGGGGCCTGGGGCGGGGGCTGCTGCGGAGGCGCGTACTGCTGCCGCTGCGGCGCCTGCTGGGGCCGCTGCTGCGGCTGGTGGCGCTGGGGCTGCTGCTGTTGCGGGTACTGCTGAGCCCGCTGCTGCTGGGGCTGCTGCCTCGGGGGCTGCTGCGGGGGCTGCTGGCGCTGGGGGCGGCGGCGCAGCGGGTCCTGGCTGGGGTCGAGGTACTGGACCTGTGTCTGCTCGTTGCGGTCTCGGGCCGCCCGCAGCTGGGACTGCCAGGGGTGCGGCTCGTCGGGCCGCGGCGGGCCGGACGGCACGGGCGGCATCATCGCGGTCGGGTCGGCCTGGCCGCCGCCGGGGGTCTGCCGCATCACGCTGGTCGGGGCGGCCGGGTCGTACGAGCCCGCGTTGCTCGGCAGCACCTGCGTCGGGTCGGCCGCGCCCGGGGTGTCCGGGACGGCGGCGGGTGCCGGATCGGGCGCGAGCAGGGCGCCCACGCCCTCGGCCGCGGCGATCTGCGCGGAGTTCGCGTGCACGCCGATGCCCGAGCCGACCGTACGCAGCGCGCGGGCGAGGTTCACCGCGCTGGGACGCTGGTCGGGGTCCTTGCGCAGGCAGCGCTCGATGACCGTCCAGAGCGGTTCGGGGACGTTGCCGGGGCGCACCGGCTCCTCGCTGAGGTGCCGGTGCAGGACCTCCAGCGCCGAGCCCCCGGAGAACGGCGGGCGGCCCGTGACGAGCTCGTACAGCAGGATGCCCGCGCCGTAGATGTCCACGGCGGAGGTCTGCGGCCGGCCCTCGGCCGATTCGGGCGCCACGTAGGCCGGCGTGCCGACGAACTCGTGGGTCCGGGTCAGCCCCGGGGAGTCCGCCAGCCGCGCGATGCCGAAGTCGGTGAGCATCGGGCGCATCTCGCCGTTGCGCTCGTCCAGGAGCACGTTGGCGGGCTTGAGGTCGCGGTGGACGACACCGTCCGCGTGGCTCGCGGCCAGCGCGTCGGCGATCTGCGCGGTGAGCAGCGAGGCCGCGACCGGGCTGAGCGGACCGTTCTCACGGAGGTACCGGTGCAGGTCGGGGCCGTCGATCAGGTCCATCACCAGCGCGAGGAGGTCGCCCTCGACGACCAGGTCGCGGGTGCGGACGATGTTCGCGTGGGTGAGCCGCAGCAGCACGGAGCGCTCGCGCAGGAACCGCATCACGACATCCGCGTCGTTGGCGAGCTCCTCCTTGAGCACCTTGATCGCGACGGTCTCACCGGGCTGCCCGGCGACGGCCGCCTCGGCGCCCGCGGTCTCCCGCTGGCGGGCTCGCCAGACGGTGCCCGTGGCGCCGCGTCCGAGCGGCTCCTCGAGCAGGTACTTGCTGCCGACTGGCCGCACGTCACGCGCTCCCTGCTGATCGTTGTGCTTGCGGTCCCCCGGGCCCGCCCGGATGTTCCGGCCCACTCTAGTGCCGCCGTACGGGGCACCGGCCGGGTCGCTCCACGCCCGTGTGCCCCGTGTTCGACGGAAGACGTCACCACGGACGAGTTGGTTGCCGAACGAGTGTGCAGCACTCTCGCGGCAGGACCAAGCAGGCACTTATGCACGCACACTCGGCCAATCAAGATCACTTGGCGGCCACCGCCGGGCGTGTTGTCGGTGGCAGGTGCGAGGATGCCTGGAGCACGGAACCGTGGGGTCGGGAGCCTCACGCTCCGTGATGACCTGTACCGGACGACGCGTCCGTGCCGGGTGGGGGGAATCACAGGGCATCTCCCCTGCCGGGCACCCCGCGCAGAAGGGACCGCTGACGGCGATGCAGATCCGGCTGACCGTCCTCGCGCCGCGCAGCGGCCAGACCCCGGCGCGCGCCTGCGACGTGCTCGTGACCGCCCCCGCGGGGACGGCCCTCGCGGCCGTGGCCTCGGGGCTCGCCGCGGCCGTCTCGGGTGCCGAGGGCTCACTCGGCGGCGGCGCCACCGTGCTGTACGCGGGGCGCGAGCGGCTCGACCCGCAGCGCTGCGCCCTCGGCGAGCCTCCCCTGGTGGACGGCGCGGTGCTCTCCCTGCAGGTGCCGGGCGAGGACGAGGCGGCGGACGACGCCGTCCCCGCGCGGCTGCACGTCATCGCGGGCCCCGACGCCGGAGGGGTCCACCTGCTGCACGGCGGGCAGATCCGGATCGGCCGGTCCGCCGAGGCGGACGTCCCCCTCGACGACCCGGACGTGTCCCGGCTGCACTGCACGGTGACGGTCTCCGACGACGGCCGGGTGTCCGTCGCCGACCTGGGCTCGACCAACGGCACCTCGCTGGACGGCGAGGACGTCCACGACCGGCCGGTCAGGCTCAGGCCCGGCGCCCTGCTGCGGCTCGGCGAGTCCACGCTCCGGCTCACACCCGGCACGCGCACACCTCCGCTGGCGACGGCACCGGACGGCGAGGGCCATCTGCGGGTCGCACGCGCGGAGCGGACGGGCACCCCCTCCGGTGACCACGAGCACCAGCCCGCACCCGTCGCCCCGGGGGTCTACGACGGCCTGAGCCACGACCAGCTCCGGGACGGGACCGGCTCGCGCGGCGCCCAGGGGCGGGGCCACGCCCACCTCCCCGGCGAGTCCCCCAGACGCGGCGGCATAGGAGCCTGGGCGAGGAGGCTGACCGGCGCCAGAGGCGAACAGCAGTCCGCGTCCGCCACCGACCCGGTACCGGCGCACGCGTCCGCCGCGCACGCCCCGTCCGCGCCTCTGCACACCTCTTCCGCCCCTGACGGGACCTGGCCGGACCCGGCGACGG
This sequence comes from Streptomyces sp. NPDC059166, assembly GCF_042755185.1. Lineage (NCBI taxonomy): Bacteria > Bacillati > Actinomycetota > Actinomycetes > Kitasatosporales > Streptomycetaceae > Streptomyces > Streptomyces sp. NPDC059166. The sequence continues at coordinate 75,036 of NZ_JBHZCI010000020.1, forward strand.
TACTGCTGACCGCGCTCGGCCCCGGCCCCCGCCTGTGGGAGCGCGACGCCTCGCACCCGGAGGCCCTGGTCGTCCGGCTCGGGACGACGGAGCGGGCCGGCCTGCCCGCGGTGCCCGTGACCGTGGGCCTGCGGGAGGCCGGGTCACTCGGTCTCGCCGGCCCCCGGGACCGGCTGTCCGGGCTCGCCCGCTCGACGGTCGCGCAGCTCGCCGCACTGCACTCACCCTTCGCACTGGAGATCGTGCTGATCAGCACGGACCGGGCACGCAGCGCCGAGGAACGCCGGCGCGAGTGGTCCTGGCTCGGCTGGCTGCCCCATCTGCGCCCGCTGCACGGCCAGGACTGCCGCCTGCTCCTGGCCTACGACCGTGAACAGGCCGCCGCCCGCGCCGCCGAGCTGGTGCGCCGCATGGACGAAGGACCGCTGGGCCCGGGGTGGGCCAGTGCCGACCGGTCCTCGGTGGCCGAGGCCGCCCGCGCCCACGAGGGCCCCGTGACGGTGGTGATCGTCGACGGCGATCCCGGCTCCGCCGCACTCAGGGAGACCACGGCCGGGCTGGCGGGAGCCGGAGCCGCCGCGGGGATCCATCTGCTCTGCCTGGCCGAGACACCCGCAGCCTCCCCCACCTCGCCCGTCGCCGCGACCTACGACGCGGCGTGCCGGGCCTCGATCGCCTTCCGCGAGTGCGGCGCGGTCGCCATGCTCAGCGGTGACGTGGCGACCGCCCTGCGACTGCTGCGGACCGCGGGCGGCCGGACGGCCGGCCACGGCACGGTCGCCTCGGTGGACGCCGTGTCGGCGGCATGGGCCGAGCGGTTCGGCCGCGCCCTCGCCCCCCTTCGCGACGAGGGGGCCGCGGCGTTGCCGGGCCGGCCCGTGACGGCCGCCCTGCCGCCGTCGGCCCGGCTGCTGGACGAGCTGGGCCTCGCCAGGGCCACTCCCGCCTCCCTGATGGCCCGCTGGGCGTCCACGGCGGAGGAACAGCCGGGCGCGACGGTACGCGCGCCCGCGCCCGACACCGCCGACCTGGACACCGCGGGATCCGGCCGGACCCTGAGCACCGGGCCCCGCATCGGCGCGCCGCGCGACTCCCCGGACGCCGGTCACACCCCCTCCCCGAGCAGCGGACCCACCAGCACCGGCTCGGGCCGCTCCGGCTACGCCCCCGCGGCCGGCCCCGGCGCCACGCCCCGGATCGGCGCCCAGCGGCGGGACAGCCCGGCCGAGCCGGGCTCCGGGGCGGGCGGGCCGTCCTCCGCGTACGCCGGCCGGCCCGTGGTCGTGCTGGGTGCGGGCCCGCACGGCCCGCTCTCCGTCGACCTGGCCGACGAGGGCCCGCACCTCCTGGTGGAGGGCCCCGCGGGCAGCGGACGCACGGAGCTGCTGCGCGCCGTCGCCGCCTCGCTGGCCTCCGCCGCACGCCCCGACCGGCTCGGCATCCTCCTCGTGGACGGGGCGGGCGGTGAGCGCGGGGAGCGGGGCGACGGACTGCGCCCCTGCACCGAGCTGCCGCACGTCTTCTCCCATCTGGTGGCCTCCGACCCCGTACGGATGCGGGAGTTCGCCCAGGCGCTGGGCGCCGAACTCAAACGCCGCGCGGAGCTGCTCGGCACGGCAGGCTTCGCCGAATGGCACGCCCGGTACGAGGAGTCGCTGGTGCTCACCGGCCGGCGCCAGGCGGGCACCTCCGAGCAGCGCGGCGACATCGAGTCGCCCCCGAGCGGCACTCTGCGGCTGCGGCCGGCCTCCGCCCGCCAGGCGGACCCGGGCCCCTCCCCTCTTCCCAGGCTCGTCGTCCTGGCCGACGACTTCGACGCCCTGGTCGCCCCCGCGCTCGGCAGTCCCGGCCGGCCCTCGGCCGGTTCGGTCGTCAGGGTGCTGGAGGCCGTGGCCAGGGAGGGCGGGCGCCTCGGGGTCCATCTGGTGGCCTCCTCAGCCCGCCCGGACCGCACCGAGGACACCGAGCTGGCCCGGGGGGCGCGGCTGCGGATCGTGCTCGACCCGCCCGTCGTCCCCCCGTCGCCGGACGAGCCGTCACCCGGCCGCGGCCGGCTGGGGCACCCGGACGGCCGGGTGACACCGTTCCAGGGCGGCAGGGTCACGGGCCGCATCCCGCGCACGGCGACCCTGCGCCCCACCGTCGTACCGCTGGAGTGGGAGCGGATGGGCGACCCGCCGGCCCGCCGTCCGGTGCGCGAGCTGGGCAACGGGCCGACGGACCTGGCGCTGCTGGCAAGCGCCCTGGACCGGGCGGCCCGCTCGGTCAACGCGGAGCCGCTCCCGCCGCTGATTCCCTGAGGCGGGCCGCGGCCGGGGGCCCCGCGTCGTCCTACGCGGAGGTACCGGGAGGTGCGGCTTCGGACGCCTCCCCGGTCCGTGCGGTCTCGAGGACCGTCTCGACGAACGCGCGCACCTTCGCGGTGTTGCCCGTGGCCGACCGGAGGAAGCCGTACTCCACCGGCGGGGCGTCGCTGAACGGGACGAAGGCGATGTCCGGGCGCGAGTAGTAGTTCGCGGCGCGCAGGCAGGTGGGGGACACCCCCTTGCCCGCGGCCACCAGGGCCAGCACCTCCTGCCAGGCGATCGCCGAGGGACCGCGCGGGATCAGCCGCCCACGGGGGGTGCGGCGGGGATAGTGCAGGTCGATGAAGTACGAGGGCTGATCGGTGACGGCGATCATCGGGGCGTCCGCGAGGTCCTCGAGCGAGACGCTCTCCCGCCGGGCCAACGGATGGGCCACGGGAACGACCAGGGCCCGGGGCTCGACGAAGACCACGGGCCCGCTGACCAGGTCGGGTTCGTCGATCGGCATCTCCAGAAGAGTGAGATCGAGCAGCCCCTGCCTCAACCGCTTCACCGGGTCGGCGAGTTGCAGGTCGACGAGTTCGATCAGGCACTGGGGGTGCCGGGAGCGGAAGGTGTCGGCGGCCGCCAGGACCAGACTGCCGCACCAGGCCGAGGAGTAGCCGATCCGGAGCTCGCCCGTGAGGGCCTTGCCGGCCTCGGCCGCCGCGGCGAGCGCGTCCTGGATCTGCCGGAGGCCCGCGGCGAGACCGTCCCTCAACTCCGCCCCGATCGGGGTGAGCTGGACGCTCCGGCTGGTGCGCCTGAACAGCTCCGCGCCGATGGCGCGCTCCTGCTTCTTGATGGCCTGGCTGACGCGCGCCGGAGTGACGTGCAGACGCTCCGCCGTGCGGCCGAAATGCAGTTCCTCCGCCAGCGCGAGGAAGATCTCTATCTCCCGCAGCTCCACCCGTGCCCCCGCCGATCCGTGAACCTCTGGGTTAACCGTGCCTGCACGATACGTCGTTGATCTGGGCATTCACAGTGCCGATGCTTGTGGTGGCGGCAAGCCGGACGAGCGAGAGGAGTCCGAGACATGAACATCATCGGGTCGGCGGTGCTGCTGGCCGTCGGCGATCCCGGTGCGTCCAGCCGGTTCTTCACCACCCATCTGGGCTTCCGGGAGGTCCTGGTGGCCGAGGGCGTCATCCACCTGTCGCGCGACGACGCGGCCACCGACCTCGTGGTCCTGCGACGCACACCGGAGGACGGGGATCCTCCCGGGCCGTGCACGGAAGGGCGGCCGCCCGCAGCCCGCGCCGAGGGAGCGGTGTCCTTCACGGTCACCGGCCTCGCCGCCGAGCACGAACGGCTGCGGAGGGAAGGCGCCCTGATCACCACCCCCTTGCGCCAGGAGCCCTGGGGCGAGCAGGTGTTGCGGCTCACCGATCCCAACGGTGTGGTGATCCAGCTCGTCGAATGGGTTCCCCCTTCCGGCGCCTGAGGGACGGCGGGCGTACCCGTCCGCCCCCCGACCGGGCGTCGCCCCGCGGTGGCGTGCCCCGCCCGCCTCCTCGCCCCGTGCGCCGCGCACGGGCGGCGGCCGTCGCCCCGAGGTGGGTGCCACGAAGCGCAAGGACAGGTGCGGGCCGCCGGGTGCCGCGCTCCCACCACGTCACATCCCCCGGCAACTTCCATCCACTTCCATCTCCCACGAGAGGACCCACCCATGCATCTCCCTGTCATGCCCACGACCACACGGCAGGACGGTGTGCCATCACCCGCCGCCGTGTCGGCCGTCGGCCTGCGCAAGTCCTACGGCGACAAGGTCGTGCTGGACGGCATCGACCTGGACATCCCCGCCGGTTCGGTGTTCGCGCTGCTCGGACCGAACGGCGCGGGCAAGACCACCGCCGTGAAGATCCTCTCCACCCTGGTCACCGCCGACGCCGGGGACCTGCGGGTCGCCGGACACGACCTGGCCTCCGACCCGCAGTCGGTGCGCGCGCTCATCGGCGTCACGGGTCAGTTCTCCGCGGTCGACGGGCTGATCACCGGCGAGGAGAACATGCTGCTCATGGCGGACCTGCACCATCAGCCGAGGCAGGAGGGGAGACGGGTCACGGACGAACTGCTGACCCGGTTCGATCTCGTGGAGGCGGCGAAGAAGCCCGCGGCGAGCTACTCCGGCGGCATGAAGCGCCGCCTGGACATCGCCATGACCCTCGTCGGCGGCCCGCGCGTGATCTTCCTCGACGAGCCCACCACCGGCCTGGACCCCCGCTCGCGCCACACCATGTGGCAGATCATCCGAGAACTCGTCACCGGCGGCGTCACCGTCTTCCTCACCACCCAGTACCTGGAGGAGGCCGACGAACTCGCCGACCACATCGCCGTCCTCCACGGCGGGAGAATCGCCGCCGAGGGGAGCGCCGGTGAACTGAAGCGCCTGGTGCCGGGCGGGCACGTCCGCCTCCGCTTCACCGACCCCGGCGCCTACCGCTCGGCCGCCGCCGCACTTCGTGAGGCCGGAGCCGACGACGAGGCGCTGACCCTCCAGATCCCGAGCGGAGGGAGCCAGCGCGAACTGCGCGCCATCCTGGACCGGCTGGACGCGGAGGAGATCGAGGCGGACGAACTCACCGTCCACACACCCGATCTCGACGACGTCTTCCTCGCGCTCACCGCCACCGAGGCGGGCTCCGCCTCCGGCACGGACGCCCGCGCCGGCGCGGTTGCCCCCGCCGGCCCGGATGCCGTGCTCCGGGCCGGCTCCCGCCCCTCCCCCGCACACACCGCCCAGCCGCCGCACCGGCACAAGGAGACCTCCCGATGAGCAGCACCCTGACCCTCGCCGTACGCGACTCCTCGACCATGCTGCGGCGCAACCTCCTGCACGCCCGCCGCTACCCCTCCATGACACTCAACCTGCTGCTCACCCCGGTCATGCTGCTCCTGCTGTTCGTCTTCGTGTTCGGCGACGTGATGAGCGCGGGCATCGGGGGCAGGCCGGACCGCTCCGCGTACATCGCCTACGTGGTGCCTGGGCTGCTGCTGATGACCATCGGCAGCACGGTGATCGGGACGGCGGTGTCGGTGTCCACCGACATGTCCGAGGGCATCATCGCCCGCTTCCGGACGATGGCGATCCACCGCCCCTCGGTACTCGTCGGGCACGTCGTCGGCAGCGTCCTCCAGTCGGTGGCGAGTGTCGTCCTGGTGGGCGCGGTGGGCGTGGCCATCGGCTTCCGCTCCTCCGGTGCCACGGCCCTGGAATGGCTGGCGGCGCTCGGCCTCCTCGCGCTGTTCGCGCTTGCCCTCACCTGGATCGCCGTCGGCATGGGCCTCGTCAGCCCGAACGCGGAGGCGGCCGGCAACAACGCCATGCCGCTCATCCTCCTGCCCCTGCTGTCGAGCGCGTTCACCCCGGTCGAATCGATGCCCGGCTGGTTCCGGCCGATCGCCGAGTACCAGCCGTTCACCCCGGCCATCGAGACCCTCCGGGGCCTGCTCCTGGGCACCGGGATCGGTCACAACGGCTGGCTGGCCGTCGCCTGGTGCCTGGGCCTCACGGTCCTCGGATACGTCTGGGCGACCGCGAGGTTCAACCGGCACCAGGGCTGACCGGACCCCCTGCCTCCGGACAGGCCCCGGCCCGGGGCCGCGATACCTGACGTGACGTCACGAGCCGATCACGATAGCGCCGTTGACGGCGACGCCGGTATTGCGGCCCCGGAACGCCGGGCATAGGACTGTGCGCACGGACGACGTGAACCGCGCGATGTGAGACGTGAGCGGCACCGCAGGGTCCGACCGTGGGTGCCGGTCCGCGCACATGCGCGCGCCGGAGAGACGGGGCAGGGAATGCGCAGAACCCTTCGCATGCGTAGGGCCGCAGTGGTGTTCACCGCGATCGGGGCACTGGCCCTCGCGGGATGCAGCGGCGACGGCGAGGACGAGCCGAGCACGGATCCGGGCACGAAGGACGACCGCCCGTCGAGCGTCTCCCTGCCGAAGCTGGACGGCGAGAAGATATCGGTGGCCGCGGTCTGGACCGGACCCGAGCAGGCCAACTTCACCAAGGTCCTGGACGAGTTCGAGAAGCGAACCGGAGCCACGGTCACCTTCGTCCCGGCGCAGGACCCGATCGTCAACTTCCTCGGCACGAAGATCGCCGGCGGGCAGCCGCCGGACGTCGCGATGATCCCGCAGGTGGGAGCCATCCAGCAGGCCGTGGCCAAGAAGTGGGCCAAGCCGGTCGGCGACGAGGCGAAAGCTCAGCTCGGCAAGAACTACGCGCAGGTCTGGCAGGACCTCGGCTCGGTCGACGGCACCCAGTACGGCGTGTACTTCAAGGCTGCGAACAAGTCCCTGGTCTGGTACAACGCCAAGGCCTTCGAGAACGCGGGCGCGAGCGAGCCGAAGAGCTGGAAGGACTTCCTGTCCGCGGCCGAGACCGTGTCCGCCTCCGGCATCACCCCGGTCTCGGTGGGCGGCGCGGACGGCTGGACGCTCACCGACTGGTTCGAGAACGTCTACCTCTCGCAGGCGGGCCCGGAGAAGTACGACCAGCTCGCGAAGCACGAGATCAAGTGGACCGACCCCTCGGTCAAGGACGCCCTGACCACCCTCGCGGAGCTCTTCGGCAAGCCGGAGCTGATCTCCGGCGGGGCCGACGGGGCGCTGCAGACCGAGTTCCCCGCCTCCGTCACCCAGACGTTCACCGGCGGCGACCAGCCCAAGGGCGCGATGGTCTTCGAGGGGGACTTCGTCTCCGTCAACATCGCGCAGACCGAGGCGAAGATCGGGACGGACGCCAAGGTGTTCCCGTTCCCCGCGGTCGGAGCGGAGTCCCCCGTGGTCACGGGCGGCGACGCGGCCGTGGCGCTCAAGGACGGCAAGGGCGCCCAGGCGCTGCTGACCTGGCTCGCCTCGACCGACGCGGCGAGGATCTGGGCCGAGGCCGGCGGCTTCATCTCCCCGAACAAGTCCCTGGACTCCGCGGCGTACCCGAACGACGTGCAGCGCAAGATCGCCGAGGCGCTGATCGCGGCCGGCGACGACGTCCGCTTCGACATGTCCGACCAGGCCCCGCAGTCGTTCGGCGGGACGCCCGGCAAGGGTGAGTGGAAGATCCTGCAGGACTTCCTGAAGAACCCGAAGGACGTCGCGGGGACCCAGGCGGCGCTGGAGTCCGCCGCCGCCAAGGCGTACACGAGCTGACGGGATGACCACAGCGACCGCGGGGGGCGCGGGCAGCGCGCCTCCCGCCGACAAGCGTCCCGGCCCGGACGCCGGCGGCCCGCGCCGCGGCGTGACCGGCACCCGGAGAACCGTCGCGGCGGCGTTCCTGCTGCCGTCCCTGGTCCTGCTCGGCGCACTGGTCGTCTATCCGATCGCGTACTCCGTCTACCGGTCGTTCCTCGACCAGTCGGGCACCTCCTTCGCCGGACTGGACAACTACCGGGAGCTGTTCACCGACGACACCATCCGGACGGCGGTGAGGAACAACGCGATCTGGGTGGTCTTCGCACCCACCGTCGCGACCGTGCTGGGGCTGATCTTCGCGGTGCTCACCGAGCGGATCCGCTGGGGTACGGCGTTCAAGCTGGTCGTCTTCATGCCGATGGCGATCTCGATGCTGGCCGCCGGCATCATCTTCCGGCTGGTCTACGAGCAGGCGCCCGAGCGCGGGGTCGCCAACGCGGTGGTGGTGGGGGTGCACGACACCTTCGCCGAGTCCTCGGGCTTCCCGAAGGCCCACCCACTGCCCGTCCACCCGCTGAAGGCGGGCGGTGGCGGATCCTTCGTGACGAAGGAGACGGTGCGGGCCGGGACGCCCGTGAGCCTGCCGCTGGTGGGCGTGGCCCCGGCGAAGATGCCCGGCGACGCTGAGCCCGCGAAGGCGGCCACCGCTTCCGGCGACGGGATCACGGGTACGGCCTGGCTCGACTTCACCAAGGGAGGCGGCGGGAAGCCGAACGTCGTCGACCCGAAGGAGCTCGGGCTCAAGGGCCTCACCGTCCAGGCGGTCAAGGACGGCAAGGTCGTCGCCTCCGCGAAGGCGGGCGCGGACGGGGTGTTCACCCTGCCGGCCTCGGCGGACGGAGCCGTCCTGCGGCTTCCCGCGGACAACTTCCGGGAGCCCTACAACGGCGTCGACTGGCTCGGGCCCTCCCTGGTGACACCGGGGATCATCGGGAGCTACGTCTGGATGTGGGCCGGCTTCGCGATGGTGCTGATCGCCGCGGGCCTGGCGGGCCTGCCCCGTGAACTCCTCGAAGCCGCAAGGGTGGACGGCGCCAACGAGTGGCAGGTGTTCCGCCGGATCACCGTGCCGATGCTCGCCCCGGTGCTGGCCGTGGTCCTGGTCACGCTGATGATCAACGTGCTGAAGATCTTCGACCTGGTCTTCATCATCGCCCCGGGCTCCTCGCAGGACGACGCGAACGTCCTGGCACTCCAGCTGTACCGCACCTCGTTCGGTACGGACGCGGACCTCGGGGTCGGCAGCGCGATCGCCGTGCTCCTGCTGCTGCTGGTGATCCCGGTGATGTACTTCAACGTCCGCCGGATCCGGAAGGAGAACCGCCGATGACGACGACCGAGGCCGTAAGGGCCGAAAGCGTTCCCGCGGCCGCGCCCGCCGGCCGGGAGCGGTCGCTCGGCGCACGGATCGCCGCCCGGGCCGGTGGCGGTGTGATGCGGGTCTTCCTCGTCCTGGCCGGACTGTTCTGGCTGATGCCGACCGTCGGGCTGCTGCTCTCCTCGCTGCGCGGCCCCGAGGACATCGCGGCGTCGGGATGGTGGAAGGTCTTCACCGCGCCCTCCGAGCTCACCTTCGACAACTACCAGCGGCTGCTGGACAACTCGGCCATCACCGGGTCCCTGCTCAGCACCCTCCTGATCACGGTGCCGTCCACCGTCCTGGTCGTGGTGATCGGATCGTTCGCCGGCTACGCCTTCGCCTGGATGGACTTCCCCGGACGCGACTGGTGGTTCCTGGTGGTCGTGGGGCTGCTGGTCGTCCCCGTGCAGGTCGCCCTCATCCCGGTGTCCGAACTCTTCGGCGCCATAGGGATCTTCGAGACGACCTTCGGCGTGATCATGTTCCACACGGCGTTCGGGCTGCCGTTCGCCATCTTCCTGCTGCGGAACTTCTTCGCGGAGATCCCCCGTGAGCTGCTGGAGGCGGCGCGGCTCGACGGCGCCGGCGAGATCCGGCTGTTCACCCGGGTCGTGATGCCGCTCGGCGGTCCCGCGATCGCCTCCCTGGGGATCTTCCAGTTCCTCTGGGTGTGGAACGACATGCTGGTGGCGCTGATCTTCGCGGACGCCGATTCCCCGCCGATCACCGTCGCCCTGCAGCAGCAGGTGCGGCAGTTCGGCAACAACATCGACGTGCTGGCCCCGGGCGCCTTCGTGTCGATGGTCATCCCGCTGGCCGTCTTCTTCGCCTTCCAGCGCCAGTTCGTCTCCGGGGTGATGGCGGGCGCGGTGAAGTAGGGAGCCAGCTCCACGCACACACGTTCGTCAACATCAGGGCGGTCCGTTCACTCTCGATCGGGCCGCCCTACCTGGTACTTCGCCCGAATGCCACGCGCCGCGTAACCACGTCACTCCATCAGCCGTTTGCGGGCCACCTACCCGTCTCGCGAGCGCCCCCTGGATGTGTCGTGCCCCGGTTCAGTGTCATCGTGCCCGCGTACCGGGTGCAGGCGTATCTGCACGAGTGTCTCGACTCCGTGCTGAACCAGTCCTTCAAGGACCACGAAGTCATCGTGGTCGACGACCGCTCCCCGGACTCCTGCGGAGCCATCGCCGACGAGTACGCCGCGCACGACCCCCGGGTCACCGTCGTCCACCTGCCGCACAACTCCGGCCTCGGCCCCGCCCGCAACGCCGGGATCGCCCGCGCCACCGGGGACTACCTCCTCTTCCTCGACGGAGACGACACCTTCGCCCCGGAGGCGCTCCAGACCATCGCCGACCGGCTGGAGGCCACCGGCGGCCCCGACGTCCTGGTCTACGACTACGCCCGCACGTACTGGTCGGGCGAGAGCGTGCGCAACGTCCTGTCCCACCACCTCGCCGAGACCGGGCCCGCGTCCTTCCGGCTGGCCGACCGGCCGGAGCTGCTCAAGATCCTCATGGTCGTGTGGAACAAGGCCTACCGCAGGGCGTTCGTCGAGGCCGAGGGCTTCACCTTCCCGCCCGGCTACTACGAGGACACCCCGTGGACCTACCCCGTCCTCATGGCGGCCCGGTCGATCGCCGTACTGGACACGGTGTGCGTCGGCTACCGCCAGCGGCGCCGCGGCAACATCCTCTCCACGACCACGCTCCGCCACTTCGACGTGTTCGACCAGTACGACCGCGTCTTCGCCTTCATCGACGCGCGCCCCGGACTCTCGGTTTGGCGCCCGGTGATATTCCGCAGGATGCTCGACCACTTCTCCACCCTCTTCACCTCCCGGGGCCGGCTCCCGCGTGGCAGCCGGACCCGCTTCTTCCGCCTCGCCCGCGCGCACTGCCACCGCTACCGCACCCCCGGCGCGTCCGTGCCCCTCCGCACCCGGCTGCGGCACTCCCTCTTCCGGCTCGGCACCCACCGGGCCTACCGGGCCCTCTGGGCCGCGCAGCGGCTGGGCGGACGACTCGGACACGCCGTCGCCGCCACCCGCCGGGCGGTGCGCGCGGCAGCGCTCCAGGCGCACTACCGCATCCAGCTGCGCCTGCCCGTGCGCGGCCGCGACGCGGTCTTCGCCGCCTACTGGCACCGCGGCTACACCTGCAGCCCGGCCGCGCTGGAGGCCGCGGCCAGGACTCTCGTGCCGGGGTTGCGGACCGCGTGGATCTGCCGCCCCGAGGACGCCCACACCGTCCCGGAGGGGACGCGTGTACTGCACCCGGGCACGGCCGCCTACTGGACGGCGCTCGCCCGCTCCAAGTACCTCGTGAACAACGTGAACTTCGACCGCAGGCTCGTGAAGAGACGCGGCCAGGTGCTGCTGCAGACACACCACGGCACCCCGCTGAAGACCATGGGGACCGATCTGATCCGGTACCCGGCCGCCGCCGGGGCCATGGACTTCACCCAGCTGATGCGCAACGTCGACAAGTGGGACTACTCGCTGTCGGCGAACCAGCACTCCACGCTGGTGTGGGAACGCACCTACCCCTCCGGCTACACCACGCTCGAGTACGGCAGCCCGCGCAACGACGTCTTCCACCGCACGGACGCCGACCGGACCGCCCGCCTGCGCGCCCTGCTGGGCGTCCCCGAGGGCAGCACCGCCCTCCTGTACGCCCCGACCCACCGCGACTACCGGCGGGTGCCGCGGCACTCCCTGGACCTGGAACAGCTGGTCCGCGTCCTGGGCCCGCGCTTCGTGGTGCTGGCACGCTCCCATTACCTGGACACCACGGCCCGGGCCGCCACCGCCGGCCACCCGGGGATCATCGACGTCAGCGGCCATCCGTCCGTGGAGGAGCTCTGCCTCGCCTCCGACGGCCTGATCACGGACTACTCGTCGCTGATGTTCGACTACGTCAACCTCGACCGCCCCGTGGTGCTCCACCTGGAGGACGCCCAGGCCTACGAGGCCACCCGCGGCACGTACTTCGACCCCGCGTCCTTCCCGCCCGGGGCGGTGGCCCGGAACCAGGAGGAACTGCACGAGATCTTCGCCTCCGACCACTGGCGCGGGCCCCGCTCCGCCCAGCGGCGGGCCGCCTTCCGGGCACGGTTCTGCCCCTACGACGACGGGCACGTGGCCGAACGGGTGGTGCGCCGGGTCTTCCTGAACGACACCTCGGGTCTGCCGATGCCCGCCCCCCTGACCGACGGCGGCCCCGCCGGGGTCCCCCACCAAGTGCCGGTGCGGGAGTTCACGAACGGGTGATGCCGCCGGCCCGCCCCGGCCGCCCGGGGCCGTTGCCCCCGCCGCGCCCTGCTCCGGGCCCGCGCCGGAAAGCTCCGGGGTGCGCGCTCCGGGTCAGCGCTCCAGGAAGGCGAAGAGCTCCTCCCAGCGGCCGATGATCTCCGCCTCGGAGAACCTCTGGACGTTGACCCGCGCCCGGTCCCCCATCGCGTCCCGCATACGGGGGTTCCCCGTCAGCCGGAGCAGCCGGTCGGCCAGCGCCCCGATGTCCCCGGCCGGTGCGAGCAGCCCGTCCTCCCCGTCCCGGACGATCTCGCGGACCCCCGGCGCGCAGTCGAAAGCGGCGCACGGCACCCCGCTGGCCATGGCCTCCAGCAGCGCGAGCGGGAAGCCCTCGCCCCGTGAGGACTGGACGAAGACGGACGAGCCGGCGAGCGCCCCGGGCACGTCGTCGGTCCGCCCCCGCCACTCGACGCTCCCGTCGAGTCCCAGCCCGGTGCACCGCGCCCTCAGCTCCGCCTCGTCCTCGCCCGTCCCGTAGACGTCGAGCCGCCAGTCGGGGCGCCTCGGGGCGACCAGCGCCCAGGCGTCGAGGAGCATGTCGACGCCCTTCTGGTCGGTGAGCCGGCCGATGCTCGCGACGGACTTCTCCGTGCGGGGCGAGGGCAGCTCGGGCAGGTGCGCCAGGGCGTTGGGCATGAATCCGACGTTGTTCATGCCGTCGCCCGCCCACTTGTCGGCGTCCTCCTCGGTGAGGACGAGCCAGCGCTCCAGCCGCGGATAGTGGTTCCTGATCCAGCGGTACCGGTGACTGGCCCGGGAGTAGTCGTAGGACTCGTGGCTCATCCCGACGACCCGGAGGTCCCCGGTGTCGGCCTCGCCCACCCACTCCATCGCCCAGACCTGGCTGACGATCACGATCCCGCCCGGCCGGGCCGCCCGGAAGAGCTCCGAGAGCCGTCCGACGGCACGCCGCTTGTCCGCGGCACGGCGGGCCTCGGCGCGCCGCGCCGGGATCCGGAAGCGGTCCCCCAGGCCCTTGGGCGCCCAGGGGGTCGGGGGATGCGCGGGGTAGAGGGCGGTGACGGGGTAGCAGGCCGGCTCGGGCAGGGCCATCTTCCGCTCGGCCGAGTGGATCCCGACGGTGTGCACCCGGTGGCCCGCCTCCAGGAACAGCTGGGCGGTCCGGTGCGTCCAGCCGGTCACCCCGCCCAGTTCGTCGGTGCTGTTGGAGACGATGAAGACGTCACGGCTGCGGCTCATCGGCCGGCCTCCCCGGTGGGCGTGGTGCGGGACGGGACGTTGTGCCGGGCGAAGACCGCGTCGACGACCGCCCGGGAGGCGTCCCCCCGGTCGTAGGCGCCGAACTCCTCGGCGAACGCGGCACGGCGCTCCTGGAATCCGGTGTCCGCGGTCTTCAGCCGCGCCAGCACGTCGAAGAGTTCGTCCTCGGTCTCCGCCACCGGGCCGGGCGCCTTCTCCCGGAGGTCGAAGTAGCTGCCCCGCTCGGCGGTGTAGGAGTCCAGGTCGGGGGCGAAGAGCACCACCGGCCGGTCGAGGAGCGCGTAGTCGAACATGATCGACGAGTAGTCGGTGACCAGGACGTCGGCCAGTTCCAGCAGTTCGCCGGTGTCGTGGTGGTCCGAGACGTCGACGACCGTTCCTGGCGGGCAGGCCGGCAGGCTCGCCGCCTCCAGGTAGTGGGCACGCACCAGCAGGGTGTACGTGTCACCGAAGCGTTCGGCGAAACGCGCCGCGTCCAGCAGCAGCGGCTGCCGCCGTCGCTTCCCCGGTCCGCCCCGGAAGGTGGGCGCGTACAGCACCACCTTGCGGTGGTCGGGCAGGCCGAGCTCCGCCGCGAGCGGCGGACGGGGCAGCCGGCCCTCCGCCTCGTCCCGGGCCCGCGCCGCGACCAGCCGGTCGTTGCGGGGATAGCCGGTGCGCAGCAGCGTCCGCTCCGGGAGCCGGTAGGCGCGGGCCAGGGTCCGCTCGTCGTGCTCGGAGCGTACGAGGAAGTGGTCGAAGCGGGCGACGGCCTCCTGGAGCCGTTCGCGCTGCGGGGCGTTCTGCATCCGGACCCTGGTCTCGTCGAACCCCATGCGCTTGTACGCCGAACCGTGCCAGGTCTGGAGGTAGGTGGTGCCGGACGGCTTCGCGAGATGCTGCGGGAACCCCTGGTTGTCGACCCAGTACTCCGCCCGGGCCAGCGCCCACAGATAGCGCCAGGACCAGCGGCGTACCAGCCGGGCACCCTTCGGGAAGCCCTCCGGGGAACCGGCGTACGACCAGACGCAGCGCAGCCGGAGCCCCCGGGCGCGGACCTCCTCGTAGACGGCGCGGGGGCTGTCGCCGTAGCAGGTGCCCATGTGGCTCTCGAAGACCGCGGATCCCTTGCGCACGGGCAGCCTCAGCAGCCACGAGCGGTAGACGGATGCCTTGAAGCCCCTGGAACGGAACTTGTCCGCCCGCTTCTTCAGGGCGCGCGCCAGGTGCCTGGCCCGGCGGGCCGGGCGGAAGTGGGTGGCGTAGTGGACGAGCCGGCGGGCCGTACGGGCGGGGCCGTGGTGGGCTTCCAGCCGCAGCGCCAGATGGTCCCGGAGGGTGATGTAGGGCTGCCAGGTGTCGCCGGCCGTCCGCCCGAGGCGGGGAAGCGCGGGAGAACGGTCGCCCGGGCCGACCAGGTCGTGGGGGGCGAAGAGGTCCGACACCGAGCGGGCCCGGCCGTCCTCGAGCACCATCCGCACGTCCCACACCGTGTCGCGGGGCCCGTAGGGGCGCAGCAGCCGGGTGAGGCCGACGCGGACGGACCAGCTGATCCCGGTGGAGTCGGGCCTGAGCGCGGTGACGGGCGCCCGGAAGGAGCGGGCGCCGTCCCGCACGCGGAACTCCAGGTGCGCGGTGAGGGCGGCGTCCGGGGCCGGGCGGCTGTGGCCGGGCAGCACGAGACGGCCGGCGAGCGCGACGACACGGCCGTCCGCCTCGTAGCGGGTCAGCCGGTTCATCAGCTTCAGTTCGCCGAACGCGCGGTACTGGTGCCCGAGTCCGGTGACGTCCAGCACGGGCCCCTGGTCACCGGGCCAGTACGTCCGGCCGTCCTCCCCCGCGACGAGCGGAGCCGCCACCACACCCCGTCGGCGCAGCGCGTACGCGGCGGCGAGCAGCCGGTCCGCCTCGCCGCGCTCCAGCAGGCGCACACCGACGCGTTCCACGGGCGGCAGGGAGAGCAGGGCGGACTCCGGGACGTTGCCGGGCAGCACCCGGGCAGCCGTCGCCGCGACGCGTTCGCGTACGGCGGCGGGCAGTTCGGGGAAGGAGCGCACCAGCGGCACCAGATGGTCCCGCAGGAAGGCGCGGTCCCGCTCCTCGCGCAGTTCGCCGAGCCCTTGCGCCACCAGCACGTGGCACACCCGCCGGTGCGCCTCGACCAGCCCTCCGAGGTCCCGGCCCGCGTCGGGCGCGGCCCGTCCGGAGACGATCCGGCGGCGTACCAGCGCGATCCTGCCGACCACGGCCGCCGCCAGCGGGCCGAACAGGGTGGCGCTGCGGGTGAGGTCCTCGTCGTAGCGCAGGGCGTGCCGCTCCAGCGCCTCGCGGCGGAGGCAGAACCCGGTCACCAGGGCGTCGTGCACGGCCAGTTCGGGAGCCTCGGTGAACCGGCCGACGGTGCGGGAGCGGAGGAACAGCGGGTGCTGCCAGGAGGGCTCACGCTCCTTCGTCCCGTCGCCGGTGAGCCTGCTCCAGCGCCCGGCGATCAGGTCGGCGCGGGTGCGGGCCCCGGCCTCCCAGAGGTTGCGGCAGGCGTGCTCCTGGAGGCGTTCCCCGGCGTCGAGCACCAGGACGTAGCGGCCTCGCGCCGCGTCCAGACCGGCGTTGCGCAGGGCGGCGTCCGAACCGGTCCCGGGGTCGAGCACCCGGACCCGGTCCTGGGAGCGCCCGGCGAGTGAGGCGGCGGCCGCCCGCAGGGCGTCGGGGGCACCGGCCGGAAGGACCACCAGGGCCTCGACCGCCCGGAGACTCTGGCCGAGCACCGACTCCAGGGACGCGGTCAGCGCCTCGGCACCGCCTTCCCCGGCGGGGATCACACAGCTGAACTCGGGCGTGCTCACGCCTGGGCCCCCTTCAGCATCCGGTCCACGACCCGGGCGGCGGCCGTCCCGTCGTCGAGGTCGCAGAACGACTCGCGGAAGGCGTCGTACGCGTCCCGGTGACCGGCCGTCGCGCCCTCGGGGTCACGCAGCGCCTCGACGACCGCGGCGGATTCCGTGATCAGCGGGCCGGGCGCCCGTTTCTCGAAGTCGAAGCAGAAGCCGCGCAGGGTGTCGCGGTAGTGCTCCAGGTCGTAGGTGTGGAAGAGCATGGGCCGGCCGGTCTGCGCGAAGTCGAACATCAGGGAGGAGTAGTCGGTGACCAGGACGTCGCTGATCAGCATCAGCCGGGCCACGTCGGGGTGGCGCGAGACGTCCCGGACGAAGTCGCTCTCAGGGACGCTCCCGCCGACGAGGTAGTGCCGGCGCACCAGCAGGACGTGGTCGTCGCCGAGCGCGTCCCGGGCACGTTCGAGGTCCAGGTGGAGGTCGAGGCCGTACAGGCCGCTCCGCCTGGGCAGGTCCTCGCGCCAGGTGGGGGCGTACAGCACGACCCTCCTGCCCTCCGGCACACCGAGCGACCGCCGGACGGCCTCGGCCACCTTCGCCCGGTCCGCCGCGTACAGCAGGTCGTTGCGCGGGTAGCCGCACGCCAGGACCTCGCCCTCGTATCCGAAGGCGCGCCGCAGGACGGGGGTGGAGAAGCTGTTCGGCGAGACGAGCACGCTCCACTGGGCCGCCCGCCGGGGCATGGACTCCATGTACGCGGTGTCCGCGTAGGGGGTGCCCGCCAGGTCGCGGCCGATGCGCTTGAGCGGGGTGCCGTGCCAGGTCTGGACGACGAACTGCCCGTCCCGGCGTTCGAACCACTCCGGCAGATGGGTGTTGGTGACGATCCACCGGCTGCGGGCCAGGGCGTCGTGCCACTCGGCGCTGTGCAGGGCCACGGCGCGCGCACCGGCGGGCACGACGGCCTGCTGGTCGCGCACGACCCAGAGGTGCTCGGTCCCGCCGCCGCGCCGGACCAGTTCCTCGTGGACGGCGCGGGGCGAGTCGGAGTACTGGCGCCCGTCGAAGCTGGAGTACAGCACGGCGTCACGCAGCCCGTCGCCGCGTGCGTCCGCGTACCGTCCGCGCAGCAGGCGCCGGCCGTACGCGCCCCGCTCCGCCGGCGGGAGGGCGCTGCCGGACAGCAGGCAGAGCCGGTCGTGGAAGCGGCGCTCCAGGGTGAATCGGCGGCCGCCCGACTCCTGGTGCAGCGGCAGCACCGCGTGCAGCTGGGGAACCAGACGCAGCGGGAGGTAGCGCTCCGGGTCCGTCTCCCCCGGTTCGCGGAGGAAGGGGTACCAGCGGCCCTCGGCGAGCGGAACGGTGCCGCCGGCGCCGTCCACGGCCCCCGGCGACAGCTCCGCACGGTGCACCGGGTCCGTCCGCTCCACGGGGAAGGTGTTCTCCTCCTGGTGCCCGCTGTGGCGCAGTACGAGCTCCAGCGGCCTGCCGGCCGGGCCGGGGAACGTCCACTCCAGGGCCAGCACGCCGCCGTCCGTCCATGCCGCGCGGGCGACGACGGGCCGCACCTCCCGGTCGGTGAGCACCAGGTCGCCGGAGGGGTTGGCGGCGGCGTAGACCTCACGGCCGCCGGGGAGCGGATAGCGCACGGCATCCGTCTCGGGCCGGGCGGCGACCGTCATCCGGCGTGCCGCGCCCACGAGCTGCACCCCCCAGTCGCCGTCGGCGCCACGGAACGTCCCCGTCGGCACCTCGGCGGCGAAGGTGCGGCCGTCACCGCCCTCCTCCGGGGTGAGCGGGAACTCCCGGGACTCCTTGGACCGCCATTCCTGGACGCGCAGCGCGGTGGGCGTGCCGGGGCCGAGGACGCGCACCGTGATCCGGATCCCGTCCCCGGTGCCGGTGGGGCCGTGGCCGGCGACGACGGCGTCCACGCGTTCTGCGCGCAGCTCCAGCTTGTTCCCCGACAGGAGCGGGACGATCCGGGTGCGTTCGTCGGCGTACCGCACGGCGGGCGGCGCCGGGTTGCCGAGGAGGCGCATGGGCCCGCGGCGGGGCCGGCCGGCGCCGACGACGAGGGATTCCAGCTTCCAGACGGTCCGCGCACCCTTCGCGGTGGCCCGGGTGAGGAGCCGGCGCGGGTCGACGGTGGTCTCGAAGCCGGACCGTTCGTAGCGGTGCAGCGAGCGGCCGGAGCCCGCCGCGGCCTCGTCGGTGGGTGTCCCGCGCAGCCGGAGCGGGATCAGCCTTCGGCCGGATCGCAGCCATCCGGTGCCGGCGGACCGGCCGGGGGCGTTGCGGACGTAGGCGTACCCCTTGAGGTGCAGCAGTCCGTCCCGCCAGACGGCCTCCGTCAGGTGCGCGTGCACGGGGAGGTCGGTGCCGGACAGGGCGGTGACGGCGCGCGGGAGCGGGGCCGTGATCCCCGGGTACTGGGCCCGCGGCCGGAGCCTCCCGCGGACGTGGAAGGTGTCGCGGTCCGCGGACTCGTGGGCCAGCAGGGCGAGCAGCTCCTCCGTGCGGCGCTCCCGGATGAGCTGCCACCGGACCCGCAGGTGCAGGGGGAGAGCGCCGAGGACCGCGGGGTCGACCGTGTCGGCGAAGGCGTTGGCGTGGGTGAGGAAGGCCTCGTGGAAGTCTGTGTCGCCCTGCGGGAGCGCCTCGATGAACAGCCAGAGGTCCCCGGAGAGGGCGTGCTCGTCGTAGCGGCGCTTGGCGTCCGTCATGCCGCGGTCGGCGAGGAACCGGCTGACGGTGGAGACCGCCGTGACCCGGTCGCGGATGCCCTTGGCCACCGCGCGCCGGGTGGTGATCGAACCGTCGCGGTCCCGCCAGTGGTACACGGGCTCCTCCACCACGTCCACGCTCCGGGCGAGGAAGTGGGCCGGCAGGACGACGGCGATGTCCTCGTAGAGGACGCCGGTCGGGAAGGCGAAGCCGTGCTCGTCCCAGAAGGACCTGCGGAAGACCTTGTTGCAGGCGATGCGGTCGCCGAGCAGGACCCAGTCCCGGGTGACATGGGTGGCCCTGCGGTGCTTCTCCATCGGCCGGCGGAACATCGGGGACTGTTCGAGGGCGCCGTTCGCGCGGAGCCTGAGTACGTTGCCCGTCGCGAAGTCCGAGCCGGACGCGTCGAGTTCGCCGAGCATCCGGGCGAAGGCGCCTTCGGGCACGATGTCGTCACTGTCGACGAAGGCCAGGAACTCGGCCTCAGGACAGGCGTGCCCGGCCCCCGCGTTGCGGGCCGCCCCGAGGCCGGCGTTCTCCTGCCGTACGAGGCGGAAGCGCGGGTCGCGCCGGGTGAACTCGCGCGCCACGCCGGCGCTGCCGTCGGTCGAACCGTCGTCGACCATGACGACTTCGAGGTCGGCCATGGTCTGCCCGGCGAGCGATTCCAGGCAGGCGCCGAGGTACTCCTCGACGTTGTAGAGCGGGACGACGACGGTGAGACGGGGTGGCATGACGCTGCGCACGATCCTTCCGGACGGACGAACGGACTTCCTCTGCCCTGTGGAACGAGCCCCGTGCCGGTGAGGCACGGGGCTTGCAACGGCCTTCGCCCGCTCAGGGTTTGACGGCGATCCGGCCCTCGTCCATACGCAGCAGCAACAGCCGCGCGCCGGTCTCCTCCAGGAACTCGTCGACGGCCTGCCGCGACCCCTGCCAGTAGCCGTAGTCGTCGATCAGCAGCACCCCGCCGCTCACCAGCCGCCCGTAGAGGTGGTCGAGTTCGTGCTTGGTGGAGGCGTACCAGTCGGTGTCGAGGCGGAGGATGGCGATCTGCTCGGGCGCCTGCTCCGGGACGGTCTCCTCGACCTTGCCGCGCACGTAGTGGATGCGCTCACCGGGGTACGGCACCTTCTCGAAGCCGGCCTGTACGTCCTCCAGGGAGGCGACGGCCCAGATGGGCCGGTCCTTGCCCTGGGCGTCCAGCAGCTCCTGCGCCGGCCTGCCGTCGCGCCGCAGGTCCTCCGCGGTGGGCGGGGTCATCCCCTCGTACGTGTCGAAGAGGTGCAGGTCGCGGTCGGTCTCGCCGAGCGACAGCAGGGTCTTGGCGCAGGCCTGCATGGAACCGCCGCGCCAGACACCGCACTCGACGATGTCGCCCGGGATCCCGTGCCGGACGATGTACCGGGTCGCGAGGACGAACGCGTTGAGCCGTTCCGGGGAGGTCATCGTGTACGGCTTCACCGCACGGATGATGTCTCTCGCCTCGTCGTCGTAGTCCGCGGGGAACTGCGGCTGCTTCCTGGCGGAGGCCGGCTTCACCACCGGGTCCGGGGCGGCCGGTGCGGGCCTGGGTGCGGGCAGGGTCGCGCGCCTGAGCTGGTATCCGGTGAGCTGCTGAAGGACGCCGTTGACGGCGTTGCGCCAAGCCATGGGCCGGGACAGTACGCGCGCTATGCGGCTCATGTCATCTTTCGTCAACCTGTGGTTGATGCCGCCGTGCCGCTGCCAGGGCGTCCGCACAGCTCCCGGCCGTCCAGCGGACGCGGCAGGGGCACCCGGTCCACTCCGCCGACCCTGTTCGCCCACCACACCGCCGTCTCCCGCACGGCGAACATCTTCAGCCGGGGGTAGCCCGACGGCCTGCGGAACACCCCGACGGAGTCGCCCCAGTAGGCGGCCTTGGCGTCGATGCCCCGGTAGTCGTGCCAGATGCCCTTCGTCGGCGGGAAGTCGGTGTACGCCTCGCGGAGTTCCAGCCCGGAGTGGGCGGCCATCGCCCGGAAACCGTCGGGGTAGTAGCGCCAGCAGTCCTGCGCGTCGTGGACGTGGCCGCGCGAGGGGGCCGTCACGAAGGCGTGGCCGCCGGGCTTGAGGATCCGGGCGATCTCCATCATCGACACCCAGAAGAACGGGATGTGCTCGAAGGCCTGGCCGGACAGGACCACGTCGGCGCTGCGCGACTTCACCGGGATCCGGTAGGGCCGGGTCATGACGGCGTCGACGTTGGGCCCGTCGAGCACGTCCACCCCGAAGTAGTCGACGTCATGGTCCGCCAGCAGCCCCCGGTGGGTCCGCTTCTGCTTCCCCGAGATCCTCGACCCGAGGTCCACCACACGGTGCCTGCGGTCCTTGGGCAGGTACTCGTCGACGCAGAGCCGCATCTGCTCGTAGGCGGATCGGTGCACGGTGTTCTCCCCTGGTTGCCGGTTGCGCTCGCGTGCCGCCCAGCACAACGACGGCGGCCTACCGAGGGAGCGCCCCGTACGGGTGACCCGGGTCCGCGCCCGCCTCGTCCCGGAACAACCGCCGCACCACCCGCTCCGCCGCGCGTCCGTCGTCGTACGGGCAGAAGCGGCGGCGGAAGGCGGCGCGCAGCGCCTCGGCCCCGGGCGACCTCCACGAGCCGGAGCGCACCACGTCGAGCAGTTCCCGCTGGGTGGTGGCGACCGCGCCCGGGGTGTCGCCCGGGCGGCCGGACAGCAGGTCGAAGTAGGTGCCCCGGGAGGCGCGGTAGGCCTCCCAGTCCGGTGCGTACGTGATGATCGGGCGGTCCAGGCACGCGTAGTCGAACATCAGCGACGAGTAGTCGGTGATCAACGCGTCGGACGCCACGCAGAGTTCCTCCACGCTCGGGTGCCCGGTGACGTCCACGACCCCCTGCCCCCCGGCCGTGTCCGCCGTACGGCCGTAGAAGTAGTGGGCGCGCACGAGGAGTACGTGCCCGGGGCCGAGATCACCGACGAGCCGTTCGGGGTCGAGCCGGGGGACGTAGCCCCTGCGGTAGTCGCGGTGGGTCGGGGCGTAGAGCAGCACGGTCGTGCCGGGCGCGATGCCCAGCTCGGCGCGGATCCTGCCCGTGCGCTCGGGGGTGGCCGTGCGGAGCGCGTCGTTGCGCGGGTAGCCGTACGGCAGGTGTTCGTAGGAGGAGGGGTAGACCCGGTCCCAGGTCTCGGTGCTGTGCGGGTTCGCGGAGAGGCTGTAGTCCCACTGGTCGGTGTGGGCGAGGATCCGCTCGAAGTCGGCCCCGTCGGTGAGAGCCGGGTAGGGGAGCTGGTCCAGGCCCATGGTCTTCAGCGGGGTGCCGTGGTGGGTCTGGAGGTAGACCTGCCCGGGCCGCTTGGTGAACCCCCCGGGAAAACTGGTGTTGTTGACGAGGTACGTCGCGGTGGCCATGGTCCGCCAGTAGGGGCGGGAGCCCTCGATGACGTACGGCACCCCGGCCGGCATCCGGTCCCGGTGCCGGGAGGAGACCACCCAGACCCCGCGGATCTCCGGGGCGAGTTCACGCGCCTTGAGGTAGATCGCGGCCGGATTGCAGGCGAAGCCCCTGTTCCAGTACGCGCCGTAGACGGCGAGGCGGGGGTCGAGCGGACGGTGCAGGTCGGCGCGGTACACGGCTCTCATCGCCCGCGCGCGCAGGGACTTGCGCGCCGCCCGGACGGTTTCCCCGGCCCGCGCACGCCCGGCACGGGCGGCCTCCCGGCCCCGGTGCGCGGTGTACGCGCCGGGAAGCCCCGCGGCCCGGAAGAAGGCGGCACGGTCGGCGGGTGCGACACGGCCGCGGTCGCCGAGCACGGCCGTCAGATGGGCCGTGCGCGCGGCCCGGGTCCGGGGGTCGTCCCCGGTCTCGGCGGCGAGCCGCCCGTACGCCTCGATGACGGCGAAGTGCGCGCGGCCCGCGGCCGCTCCGGTGCGCCGCAGCCTGTGGCGTACGCAGACCCGGTCGAGCGTGGCGAGGGTGCCCGTGTCGGCGGCGAGGAGGGCGGCCCGGATGACGGGCACGACATGACCGTAGGGGCCCTCGGTGAAGCGGAGCCCTCGCGCCTCCCGGAAGGCGCGGCGCACGAGCTGGTTCCCGGCGGCCGGGAGGCCGTCGCCCGGCAGGATCCGCCCCCGCCAGTCGGCCCGTTCGTGCCCCAGCCGCAGCACGTCGGGGCGGTCGTCGCCCAGGTGGGCGGCGATGCCGGCCACCGCTCCCTCCAGGAGCAGGTCGTCGGCGTCGAGGAAGAGCAGATACGTGCCGCGCGCCGCGTCGGCGCCGGCGTTCCTGGCGGCGCCGGTGTCCCAGGGCCCCTCGACGACCGACACCCGCAGCCGCGGGTCCCGCTCCGCGCACTCCCGGGCGATGGCGAGGTCCGGGGCGCCGCCCTGGGCGTCCGTACCGACGACGAGCACTTCCAGGCCGGACGGCCCGTCCGGCCCCGGCGCCTGCCCGGTGACGGACTCCAGGCACGCGCGGAGGTACCCCTGGGCGCTGTGTGCGGGCACGACGACACTGAGGAGCATGGCAGCCGAGCGTAGTGCCGCCTCCCGGCACCCCCTACGGATCTTCACCCGTTCGGGGTAACGGCGTGACCCGTGGCGCTCCCCCGGGTTGAGCTGTGCATGAAGCCGCTCCTCAGTGTCGTCGTCCCCGTGCACAACGTCGAGGGCTACCTGGAGGAGTGCCTCGCCTCGCTGGCGGGACAGTCACTCGATGACATCGAGGTGGTGCTCGTCGACGACGGTTCGACGGACGGGAGCCGCCGGATCGCCGAGGACTTCGCCGCCCGCGACGAGCGCTTCCGCTGCGTCCACCAGCGCAACGCGGGTCTGAGCGCCGCCCGTAACGCGGGCGTCGCCCACACCTCGCCCGGTGTGCCGTACCTGGCGTTCGCCGACAGCGACGACGTCGTCGTGCCCGACGCCTACGAGCGGATGCTGGCGTCCCTGGAGTCGACCGGATCGGACCTGGTGACCGGCAACGTGCTCAGGCTCGACGAGGAGGGGACGCGGCAGGCCTGGCAGTACCGCTGGCTGACCTCCGACAGCCCGCGCACCCACATCACGCGCGACCCGCGGCTGCTGGCCGACCGCGTCGCCTGGAACAAGGTGTTCCGCCGCTCGTTCTGGGACCGGCACGCCTTCGCCTTCCCGGTGGGCAAGCTGTACGAGGACACCCCGGTGATGATTCCGGCGCACCACCTCGCCCGGTCGGTGGACGTGCTGCACGGGCACGTCTACCACTGGCGGGTGCGCGAGGGCTCGATCACCCGGCGCCGCACGGACGTCCGCGGCGTCCGCGACCGGATCGCGGCCTGCGAGCAGGTGAGCGCCTTCCTGGCGGGCCTCGGTGAGGAACAGCGGCTGCGCTACGACATCTCGTGCCTGCGCGACGACTTCGTGTACTTCCTGGAGGGGCTGCCCATGGGCGGCCCCGAGTACCGTGCCGCGTTCATGACGGACGCGGGTGCCTTCCTCGACCGGGCGGGCGACCGCGCGCTGGAGGGGTTGCCGGCGGCCGAACGCGTCCGCTGGCAGCTGGTGCGGGAGCGCCGGGCGGAGGAGCTGCTCGCGGTGCTGGAGTTCGCGCGGGCCAACGGGGCCGGCACGTTCGCCGTGTCCGGCCTCCCCGGGCGACGGCGGGCGGCATTCCCCGGGGTCCCCTCCGCCCGGGCCGGCCTCGGCAGGGGAGACCTCCCGGCCGTCGCCCGGCTGACCGGTTCGTCCTGGGACGAGGACGGCACGCTCCGGCTGCGCGGATACGCCTACATCCGCAACCTCCCGGCCGGCGCAGGCCGGCACTCCCTGAAGGCCGGCTTCCTCCGGGAGGCCGGGGGCAGGCGGCTGCGGCCCGTCCCGGTGCGTACGGTCAGGACCGACCGGGCCACGGCCGACTCGGGCCAGGAACTGCACGACTACGGCCACGCGGGCTTCGAGATGGTGCTCGACCCTGCCCGGCTGCGTACGGGCGCCTGGCTGGTGGGCGTGCTGGTCGCCGGGCACGGCGCGGTCCGGCGGGCGGCGCTGCGCGCCGTGGAGGCCGCCGCCGCGCGGACCACGTTCCACGACCTGGGCGGAGGGCTGCGCGCCGCGCTCGGCCACCGTGACGGGCGGCTGGTCCTGACCGTGACCCGGCTGCCTGCGGTGGCCACCGGCCACCGGACCGGGCCCGGTGGCCTGGAGCTCACCGGCCGCCTGCTCGGGGACACCCGGCCCACCGCCCTCGTCCTGACCCGCGACGGAGCGGCCGAACACGTCTGCCCGGTGCGACTCGTGGAGGCGGGCGCCGGGGAGGCCGGCTTCCGGGTCCGGATCCCGCTCGCCGCGCTCGCCGGGGAGCCCGGCCGTGACGCCCCCGTGGAGGCCCGGGGGGACGGCGGTCGGTGGCGGGCCGCACTCGTCACCGACGGGGACCGGGTACCGCTCGCCGCATCACCCGCCCTCCCCCCGCCCGCCTTCGCCGACGCGGCGGGGAACCTCGTGGTCGACCTCGCCTGCGAACCCTTCGTGGACACCGCCGACACCGGCCGGGACGGCTCCCCGCGGATCGCCGGAGCCGGATCAGGGCCGCTCCTCCTGCGGCACAGCTCCCTCGGCGAGAGCGTCGCCGTCGCGGTGGAGCGGCGGGAGGGCCGGTTCACCGCCGTTCTCGCACGGCCTCCCCGGGAAGGCGCCTGGGACGTCCTCATGGGCGGTCTGCCCGTACGCGTGGGCGCGGCACTCGCCGCCCGTCTGTCCGAGCAGGACGACGCGGCGGCCTTCCACCTCGGAGTCCGTCACGGCGACCGGCTGGCCGTGCACTGCGCGCCCGCCCTGCGCGAGGAGGAGCGCGGCGCGTACCACCAGGCCCGTCTGAGGACGGTGTGCCATCCGGCGTCGCGCCGGCTGCCGCTCCGGGACGTCGTGCTGTACGCCGGGGACGGCTCCCCGCGCGCCGTGCACGCGGAACTGGTGCGGCGGAACACCGATGCCGCGCACCTCTGGGTCACCGACGGGTCCGCGGGCGCCGCGGCCGGTGTGCCCTCCAACGCCGCGCCGGTCGTGGCGCACAGCACCGCCTGGTACGAGGCTCTGGCGCGGGCACGCTGGATCGTCGCGGCGGGCCAGCTGCCCGCCTGGTTCGAGCGCCGCCCCGGCCAGACGGTCGTGCAGACCTGGCACGGCCCCCCGCTGGGCCGCTTCGGCCTGGATCTCACCGGCACCCTGTACGCCGACCACCAGTACCTCGCCACGCTGGCCCACCGTTCCGCGCAGTGGTCGGTCCTGGTCTCGCCCAGCTCCTGGGCCACCCCGCACCTGCGCCGTTCGCTCGGGTACACCGGCGAGGTGCTGGAAGCGGGCTGCCCCGCGGACGACCTGCTCCTCGCCCCGGGCCGGGAGAAGACGGCCGAGCGGGTGCGCCGGGCCCTGGGGATCCCGGACGGGAACCGTGTGGTGCTCCACGCGCCGACCTACCGCGACCACCTCCTGCACCCGGCGGCGAGCCCGCCGGGCGGCGAGTGGCCCCGGCACCGCTGGGACCCCGCGCACGATCTGGCCGGGCTGGCCCGCGCCCTGGACGGCCGTACGACCGTGCTGGTGCGCCGTCATCCGCGGGTGACGGGCGCGGTCCCGGCGGACCCCGCCCTGCGGGACGTGTCGGCCCACCCCGACGCCACGGAGCTGCTCCTCGTCGCGGACGTGCTGGTCACGGACTACTCCGGCCTGGCGTTCGGGTTCGCCCGCACCGGCCGGCCGATGCTGTTCCACACCCATGACCTGGAGCACTACCGGGACACCGTCCGCGGCTTCTGCCTGGACTTCGAGACCATGGCGCCCGGCCCGCTGCTGGTCACCACCGAGGAGGTCGCCCACGCCGTCCGGGACGCCGAGGCGTCCGCGGAGCTCCACGCGGAGGCGTACGAGACCTTCCGGCAGGACTGCTGCGGCCCCGCGGACGGGCGGGCTGCCGCCCGGGTGGCGGACCGCCTGCTCGCCGGGGAGCAGGCCTCCCCGGGCTGAGGGCGGGACGGCCTCCGGGGGCCTTCGTCCCGAGCCGGGGTGCTCGGGACGAAGGCCCCCCGGTCACTCCTTGAGCGCCCGTACCGCCGATGCCGCGAGGTCGTCCAGATAGCCCTTGGGCAGGTCTCCCCGGACCACGACCAGGCGCCAGTAGAGCGGTCCGACGATGAGGTCCAGCGCCCTGTCCGGATCGCTGCCCTCGGGCAGCTCGCCGCGCGCCACCGCCTCCCGTACGACCACGGCGGCGACGCCCTGCTGCTGGTCGAGCAGCGCGGCCTTGATGGCGTCGGAGATCTCCGGGTTGCGGGCCGCCTCGACGAGGAGGTCCGGGATCACCTGCGAGGCCACCGGGTGACGCAGCGCGTACGCCGCCAGCTCCAGCACGGCGCGCACGTCCCCGTACAGCGAACCGGTGGCGGGGGCCGGCATGCCCTGGGCCGCGAGCGCGGAGACCAGGTCCAGGACGAGGTGGAGCTTGGACTTCCACCGGCGGTAGACCGCGGTCTTCCCCACCCCGGCACGCCGGGCGATGCCCTCTATGGACATCCGGGCGAACCCGACGGCGGCCAGCTCCTCGAAGACGGCGCCGCGGATCGCGTCGGTCACGTCCTCCCGCAGCACCGCGGCACCTGCCGGGGTGCGGCGCCCGGTTCGCCGTTCGGTGGTCATGGCCCGAATGATAGTCCGTGACGACGAAACGGTTGCGTTGCGACGCACAAACGTCCTACTGTCGGCGTTGCGACGATACGGTGCCGTCCCATCCCCCATCGCCGGAACCGTACGCCGCCGTTCCCCCCGCCCCTCGTCGAAAGCGACCGTGGTGAGCCAGACAGCAGCCCCGCCGGCATCGGTGGACACCCCAGCCCCCGCACTCCTCCCCACGTACGCGCCGGGCGAGCTCGCCGCACTCGCCGCACGGCACGGGCTGACCGTCAGCGGGGCCCGGCCGACCCTGGGCGAGTACGTCCGGCAGCTGTGGGGGCGCAGGCACTTCATCACCGCGTTCGCCACCGCCAAGCTCACCGCCCAGTACAGCCAGGCGAAGCTCGGCCAGATCTGGCAGATCATGACCCCGCTGCTCAACGCGACGGTCTACTACTTCATCTTCGGCGTCCTGATGAACACCAAGCACGGAGTCCCCGACTTCGTGCCCTTCCTGGTCACCGGCGTCTTCATCTGGACGTTCACCTCCAGCTCCATCACCGCCGGCACCCGGGCCATCAGCGGCAACACCGGGCTCGTCCGGGCCCTCCACTTCCCCCGGGCCTCCCTGCCCATCGCCCTCGCCATCCAGCAGCTCCAGCAGCTGCTCTTCTCGCTGGGCGCGCTCTTCCTGATCCTGCTGGCCTTCGGCCAGTACCCCCAGCCGTCCTGGCTCCTCGCCGTCCCCGCCCTCGCCCTGCAGGCGCTCTTCAACACCGGCGTCTCGATGGTCATGGCGCGGCTCGCCGCGAGGACCCCGGACATCGCCCAGCTGACACCCTTCCTGCTGCGCACCTGGATGTACGCCTCCGGCGTGATGTGGAGCCTGGACACCCTGCTCACCGCCGACCGGGTGCCCCGGCTGGTGCTGCTCGCCCTGGAGTGCAACCCGGCGGCGGTCTACATCGACCTGATGCGCTACGCCCTGATCGACAGCTTCACCGGCGCCCAGCTGCCCCCGCACGTGTGGGCCGTCGCGACGGGCTGGGCCCTGATCTGCGGCATCGGCGGTTTCGTGTACTTCTGGAAGGCAGAGGAGACGTACGGACGTGGCTGACACCCTCGACACCCGTGTGCCCACCGTCGTCGTCGACGACGTCCACATCACCTACACCGTCAACGGCGCCCGCACCGGCCGGGGCAGCGCCACCTCCGCCCTGAACCGCATCGTCTCGCGCCGCCAGCCGCGCGGGGCACGCAAGGTGCACGCCGTGAAGGGCGTCAGCTTCGCCGCGTACAAGGGCGAGGCGATCGGCCTGATCGGGTCCAACGGTTCCGGCAAGTCGACGCTCCTCAAGGCCATCGCCGGGCTCCTGCCCCCGTCCCAGGGCCGGGTCCACACCCAGGGCCAGCCCTCGCTCCTCGGGGTGAACGCGGCCCTGATGAGCGATCTGACCGGGGAGCGCAACGTCGTGCTCGGCGGTCTGGCCATGGGCATGTCGCGGCGCCAGATCCGCGAGCGCTACCAGGACATCGTCGACTTCTCCGGGATCAACGAGAAGGGCGACTTCATCACCCTGCCCATGCGGACGTACTCCTCGGGCATGGGCGCCCGGCTGCGCTTCTCCATCGCCGCGGCCAAGAGCCACGACGTGCTGCTGATCGACGAGGCCCTTTCCACCGGTGACGCGAAGTTCCAGCGGCGGAGCAAGGACCGGATCAAGGAGCTCCGCCAGGAGGCCGGCACGGTGTTCCTGGTCAGCCACAGCAACAGGTCGATCACCGAGACCTGCGACCGGGCGATCTGGCTCGAGGCGGGCACCCTGCGCATGGACGGCCCGGCCGAGGAGGTCGTGGCCGCGTACGAGGAGTTCACCGGGCCCGTGAAGGCGAAGAAGCCCAAGAAGTGACACGTCCGCCGTACGGGCCGGGAAGGCCCGTACGGCGGACGGTCGTGTCAGGCGGCCCCGCGGCCGCCGCGGATCAGGCGTGCGTGCGCAGCAGGGTCCGCATCGTCCTCATGGCCACCGAGAGGTTCGCCAGGTCGAAGGAGTCCGAGCCCCGGATCTCCTCCAGGGTGGAGCGGGAACGCGCGAGGATCGCGGCGTTCCGCTCCTCCCAGTCCGTGAAGCGCTGCTCGGGCGAGGATGCCCCGTTGCCGAAGGCCAGCACGTCCGCGGTGAGCGCGGCGTGCGCGGCGTACAGGTCCTCGCGGATGGACGCGCGGGCCATGGACTGCCAGCGGTCGGCCCGCGGCAGCTCGATGATCCGGTCCATCAGCTGGGTGATCCCCAGCCGGTCCGCGAGGTCGTAGTACACCTCGGCGACGGCCAGCGGGTCCTTGCCCGTGCGGTCCGCGATCGCGACGATGTCCAGCGCCGGGAAGGCCGACGAGAAACCGGCCACCCGCACGGCGAGTTCCTCCGGGACACCGGCCGAGGTGAGCTCGTCGAAGATCGACCGGTACCAGTCGAGGTCGGCACCCCTGAGCAGCTTCGGCAGCTCCTCCCAGACCCGTTCGACGCCCTCGCGGAAGAACCCGATGGTCTCCGAGATCGCCACCGGCTGGGGCCGGTTGCCGAGGAGCCAGCGCGAACCACGCTCGACGAGCCGCCTGGAGTGGAGCCGGATCCTCGTCTGCACATCGGCGGTGACGGTGTTGTCGAGCTCCTCCACCGCGTCCCAGACGGCGGAGAGGCCGAAGATCTCACGCGCGGCGAACTGGGCCCGCACGATCTCCTCCAGCGACGCCCCGGTCTCCTCACGCAGCCGGTGCAGGAAGGTCGAACCACCGGTGTTGACGGTGTCGTTGACCAGGACGGTCGTGATGATCTCGCGGCGCAGCGCGTGCCCGTCGACTGCCTCGGGGAACCGCTCGCTCAGCTGCTTCGGGAAGTACGCGTGCACCAGCGACTGCAGATGGGCGTCGTCCGGCAGGCTGGTGGAGATCAGCTCCTCGGCGGCGGTGATCTTCGTGTAGGCCAGCAGCACGGCGAGTTCGGGCTGGCTGAGGCCCTTGCCGTGGTTGAGCAGTTCACGGATCTGGCGGTCGTTCGGCAGGAACTCCAGGGCCCGGTCCAGGTGCCCGTCACGGCCGAGCCTGCGCATGAAGCGCTGGTGGGCGTGGAGCAGCGACGGCGCCTGGGCGCAGGCGTTGGCGAGCGCGGTGTTCTGCGCGTAGTTGTTGCGCAGCACCAGCCGGCCGACCTCGTCGGTCATCTCCGCGAGCACCTTGTTGCGCTGCTTCACGGTCATGTCGCCGTCGCGGACGAGGCCGTTGAGCAGGATCTTGATGTTCACCTCGTGGTCGGAGGTGTCCACACCGGCGCTGTTGTCGATCGCGTCGGTGTTGATCCGGCCGCCGGCCCGGGCGAACTCGATCCGGCCGAGCTGGGTGGCGCCGAGGTTTCCGCCCTCGCCCACGACCCTGGCCCGCAGCTCGCCGCCGTTGACCCGGATCGCGTCGTTCGCCTTGTCGCCGACGTCGGCGTTCGACTCGGACTCGGACTTGATATACGTGCCGATGCCGCCGTTCCACACGAGGTCGACCGACGCCTTGAGGATGTTCTGCATCAGCTCGGCGGGCGTCATCTTGGTGACCTTGGAGTCGATGCCGAGGGCCGCGCGCATGTGCGCGTTGACCGGGATCGACTTGGCGGAACGCGGGTGGATCCCGCCGCCCGGGGACAGCAGGTCCTTGTCGTAGTCCTCCCAGGAGCTGCGCGGCAGGTCGAACAGCCGGCGCCGCTCGGCGTACGAGGTCGCCGCGTCGGGGTTCGGGTCGATGAAGATGTGCCGGTGGTCGAAGGCCGCGACCAGCCGGATGTGTTCGGAGAGCAGCATCCCGTTGCCGAAGACGTCGCCGGACATGTCGCCGACGCCGACGACGGTGAAGTCCTCGGTCTGGGTGTCGTGGCCCAGCTCGCGGAAGTGGCGCTTCACCGACTCCCAGGCACCGCGGGCGGTGATCCCCATGCCCTTGTGGTCGTAGCCGGCCGAGCCGCCGGAGGCGAAGGCGTCACCGAGCCAGAAGCCGTAGGCGACCGCCACGTCGTTCGCGATGTCCGAGAAGCTCGCGGTCCCCTTGTCGGCGGCGACGACGAGGTAGGTGTCGTCCTCGTCGTGCCGGACGACGTCGGCGGGGTGCACGACCTCGCCCGTCACCATGTTGTCGGTGATGTCGAGGAGCGCCGAGATGAAGATCCGGTAGCAGGCGATGCCCTCGGCGAGCCAGGCGTCACGGTCGACCGCCGGGTCGGGGAGCTGCTTGGCGACGAACCCGCCCTTGGCGCCGACCGGCACGATCACGGTGTTCTTGACCATCTGCGCCTTGACCAGGCCGAGGATCTCCGTACGGAAGTCCTCCTTCCGGTCCGACCAGCGCAGGCCGCCGCGGGCGACCTTCCCGAACCGCAGGTGGACACCCTCGACGCGCGGCGAGTAGACCCAGATCTCGAACGCCGGGCGGGGCGCCGGGAGGTCCGGGATCGCCTGCGGGTCGAACTTCATGGAGACGTAGTTGTGCGGCTCGTGGTCGTCGGCCAGCTGGAAGTAGTTGGTCCGCAGCGTCGCCTTGATGACCGTGAGGAAGGACCGCAGGATCCGGTCCTCGTCGAGCGAGGCGACCTGGTCGAGAGCCCCGTCCAGTTCCTCCAGCAGTCCGTCCGTCAGCTCCGTGCCGGCCTTCTGCCTGGCAGGCGACATGCGGGCCTCGAAGAGCGAGACCAGCAGCCGGGTGGTGTGGACGTTGTTGCGGAGGGTGTCCTCCATGTAGTCCTGGCTGAACGTGGAGCCCGCCTGGCGGAGGTACTTCGCGTAGGCGCGCAGCACCATGGCCTGGCGCCAGTCGAGCCCGGCGCCCAGGACGAGGGAGTTGAAGCCGTCGTTCTCGGCCTCACCGGTCCAGATGGCGGCGAACGCCTCCTGGAAGCGGAACCGGGCGTCGTCGGCGAGGTAGTCACCGGCGCCCGTCGCCTTCTTCGGCAGGCGCAGCCCGAAGTCGTAGACCCAGGCGTGCGTGCGGTCCGAGCAGCGCAGCTCGTAGGGGCGTTCGTCGACGACCTCGACCCCGAGCCGCTGGAGCGCGGGCAGGACGGCGGAGAGCGAGACCTGCTCGCCCGTGCGGTAGATCTTGAACCGTCGTTCGTCGGGTCCGGCGCCGACCGGCTCGTAGAGGCTGAGCGCGAAGTCCTTCCGCTCGCTCCTGAGCTCCTCGATGTGGACCAGGTCGGCCACGGCGGCGCGCGGCGAGTGGTCCGCCTTGTACCCCTCGGGGAAGGACTGCCCGTAACGCCGCATCAGTTCGGCGGCGCGTTCCTCGCCGCACTCGGCGTTCAGCGCCTCCTGGAAGCCGTCGGCCCAGGAGCGGGCGGCCTCGACGAGCCTCGCCTCGATGCGGTCCGCGTCGGCGTCGGTGAGGTGCGGGAGCTCGGTGCCCGGCGGGACCCGTACGACGAAGTGCAGCCGGGAGAGGATCGACTCGGTGTTCCACGCGGTGAAGTCGACGCTGGTGCCGCCGAGTTCCTCCTTGAGGATGTCGATCAGGCGGAGCCTCACCCCGGTGGTGTACCGGTCGCGGGGGAGGTAGACGAGGGCGGAGTAGTAGCGCCCGTACTCGTCCTGGCGCAGGTACAGCCGCAGCCTGCGGCGCTCCTGGAGGTACAGCACGGAGGTGACGATGGAACGCAGCTGGTCGACGGGGGTCTGGAACAGCTCGTCGCGCGGGTAGGTCTCCAGGATCTGGAGCAGGTCGCGGCCGTCGTGGCTGTTCGGCGTGAAGCCCGCGCCCTCCAGCACCTCGGCGACCTTGCGGCGCACCACGGGTACCCGGCGCACCGACTCGGTGTACGCGGCGGAGGAGAACAGGCCGAGGAACCGGCGCTCGCCGACGACGTTGCCCTCGGCGTCGAACTTCTTCACACCGACGTAGTCGAGGTAGCTGGGGCGGTGCACGGTCGCCCTGCTGTTGGCCTTCGTCAGCACGAGCAGCTTGTGCTCCCGTGCCTTCGCCCGGACGTCGGCGGGCAGCCGGTCGAAGGACGGGCTCACCGGATGCGCCTCGTCCTCGCTGTGCTTCGGGTCGGAGCGGAGGATGCCGAGGCCGGTGCCGGGCACGGCGGTCAGGGCGTCGGAGTCGCGCAGCTCGTACTCGCGGTACCCCAGGAAGGTGAAGTGGTCGGCGGCGAGCCAGCGCAGCAGCTCACGAGCCTCCTCGACCTCCTCCCCGGCCAGCTCGTCGAGCGGTTCGGCCGGGAGGTCGTCGGCGATCCGCAGAGCGGCGTCGCGCATCTTGTCCCAGTCCTCGACGGTCTCCCGCACGTCGGACAGGACCCGGAGAAGGTCGGCCGTGATCTGCTTCAGATCGGCACGGTCCGTCTCCCGGTCGATCTCGACGTGGATCCACGACTCGACCAGGGCGTCGTGCGGCAGTTCGGCCGGGACGTCCTTGGCACCGCCGGTCCGCTTCGAACCGTTGCTCCTGGCGGGATCGTCACCGAACACCTCGATCAGCTTCCCGGCGACGTCACGCCGGACGATGACCTGCGGGTGGATCACGAGGTGGATGCCCCGGCCCTGCCGGGACAGCTCGTTGGTGACCGAATCGACCAGGAAGGGCATGTCGTCGGTGACGACCTCGACGACGGAGTGGCTGCTCGTCCAGCCGTTCTCCTCGACGGTCGGGGTGTGCACCCGGACGTTCGCGGTGCCCTGGGGGCGGTTCTCCGCCAGACGGTAGTGGGAGGAAGCGGCACCGAAGACGTCGACCGGGTCGCGGTCGGTCACGTCCTCAGGGGCGGTGTGCAGGTAGTAGCGCTGGAGGTAGGCGAGCAGTGTGTCCTGCACCGGCCGGCCGTCCGGGCCGGGCTCGGTGCCGTCCTCTGCACCAGTGCCGCCGGCGAGGTGCACCCGGAGGCCGCCTCCCGGGCCACCGACACCACCGCCCGGACCGTTGTCAGCTACCCGGGCCGCCCGTGCGAGCAGCTCGGCCTTGGCTTCGTCCAGCTTGGTCTGCATGTCCTCTGGCTCCTGTCGCGCGCCGTTGCGTGACGTAGGTGTAAAAGGCGACGTACCGCCACGACGCGGGGTTTCCGGTCGGGGTCGACGCTATGCCGCCTGGGGAGATTCCCGGGACCACATCGGCCGATTCCGGCGGACGGCCCGGTGTGCGGAGATCACGCATCGCCCGGGTGCCGTGGCACTCCGGGCGCAGGCCGGGGGCTTCGCTGCCCCCCAGGCGTATCGCGCTGATCACCGCACCAGGCTATCCCTCCTGCACCCACAACCGTCATGGGCCGCATATGTACAAAAGATGACCCAGAACTTTGACACTCTGGACATCGCGCGAGGGCGTACCCGCACTCAAGGGCACACGGGCGGGCAGACCCGGTCAGCCCGGTCCGGGACCCTCACCGTCCCGCACGGCACGCCCGCACCCCCCGGCTCCCGCTCCGGGCACGCGCGGCGGGCCCTTCCCGAACGGTCCGCCGTCGTGTCGGCCGGTCAGTCCGCCATCAGTTCGGCCAGCGCCACGGCCTCGGCCAGGGTGTCCACCACGGGGACCCCCACGGCCTCCAGGCTGGCGCGGCTGTGGGAGCCGCCGGTGTAGAGCACCGCGCGCGCACCGACGTGGTCCGCCGCGACGGCGTCGTCCACCGCGTCACCGATGACCACCGCGGACTCGGGCGCTATGCCCCCGAGCGCTGCGAAGTGCCGGGCCATGTGCTGCGCCTTGCTGCCTCCGGACGGTCCGGTACGGCCGTCGACGCGGACGAAGTGCCGCTCGATGCCGTAGGCGCGCACCACGGGCACCAGGTGCTCGTGGTCGTACATGCTGAGCACCGACTGGCTCCTGCCACCGGTTCCCCACCGTACGAGCAGGTCCTCGACGCCCTCGGTCAGCCCGCAGGCCGCCCGCTGCTGGGTGTAGTGGCGGTGGAAGAGGCCGTCCATCCGCTCCCACTCGGCCTCGGTGGGCAGGCGGCCCAGGAGGCGCTCGTAGAACTTGGGTATCGGCACGCAGTACATCTCGCGGTACTGCTCCAGGGTGAGCGGTGCCAGGTCGACCTCCGCGAAGGCGGCGTTCGACGCGCCGAGGACCGCCTGGACGTCGTCGAGCAGGGTGCCGTTCCAGTCCCAGACCAGATGGGTGCGGTGCTTCTTCCCGGATGTCGCCATGAGAAGAAAATACCCGCCGGGTACGACAGCGCCCCCGGGCGGCCCGCCCGCTCGCGTGCCCCGGAACACCGATCCCGCCGGGACACGGAGCCCCGCCGGGACACAGCCCGCCGCGGCCGGGCCGGCTCAGCCGATGAGGCCGGGGATCTCCTGGATCCCGAACCACAGGAGTTCGTGGTCGTCCGCGCCGTCCACGGTGAACTGGGCGTCGTCGTCCCCGAGGTCGGCCGCCCCGAGCGCCGCGGCCGCGGCGGCGACGTCCTTCTCGGCGTCGTCGGCGTCCACGTGCACGGCAGCCGCCTTCGCCAGTGGGACCGCGTCCGCGATCCTGACCTCGCCCAGCGACGAGGCTTCCAGCCCGTGGTCGGGGTCGGCGACCGCCGCTCCGTCCGGCACGTCGAGCGCGACGACGACCCTGCGACGGATCTCCTCCGGCCTGGCCGCGATCACGCGCAGCGATGCGGCGGCCGCCCTGTTGAGCGCCGCGTACTCCAGCTCCTCGATGTCGTCGGATACGTACCACTCGCGCAGACCGGGCGTCACCGCGTAGGCGGTCAGAGGCCCCGGACCGACCTCGCCCGCTCCGTGCGCCGCGGCAAGACCGGAAAGGGTCAGGGGGACGTACACACGCATGACTGGGACCGCTTTCGTAGTCGAGGACGTCCTCAGGATACGTGCGACATCCCCCCTTCGGGGTCGCCGCCGGACGTCCCGGTGTCCACCTCGCGGGGGCCGTCACCCTCACTTCCGCCGTGCGGCCACGGGGTCCGCCACCCGGATAGGTGAACTCGTGGGCCGCCCCCTTCGGCCCCATCGCGGCTTGCGGCGCCGAGGACCGGCCCCGTAGAAGATCCCCAGGAAGTTACCGCCCGGTACTGACCGGGTTCCACACATCAGCCACGGGGGCGATGACCATGAGCACCGACAGGACGAGGCCGGCCGGACGGCGGGACCGCACCAGGCCGGGCACCGTACCCGCGCAACGGCCGACTCGGCCCCTGCGCCCGCACCAGTGGTTCGCCGAACGCCTGCTCGCGGTCCTCAGCGGCCAGCGTCCGGTCCACTGGATGCTCGGCCACACCATCGGGGACGCGTACGACCAGCTCGCCGAGCTCGCACCCGACACACCGCTCGGCCCCGGCAGCAGGCGCCCGGTCGTACGCGCCTGCCACTGCACCCAGCCCGCCACCGGTGTGGTCGAGGCCTTCGCCAGCATCGCCACGGGCGACCGGGTCCGCGCGATGGCCTTCCGCCTGGAGCAGGGACCTGACCTCCGCTGGCGGTGCGCCGCAGTCGACCTCGGCGGCGAACGGCTCCACGCGATCCGGTAGCCGGCCCCGCCGGGTCCCGCGCGAGGCACGGCGCGGGCGGTCCGGCGCGACGGCCGCCGGGCCCCCCGCGAGGGGGCCCGGCGGAACCGGCTGGCGGGCCCTCGGCGTCCGGGACCGGCCGGCGGGGGCCCGCGCACGGGCCCGTCCTGCGGACTCGGCGTAGCCGCGGGGCCCGGCCGGGCTCGGCCCGACCTGGCCCGGCTCGGCTCGGCTCGGCTCGGCTCAGCAACCGTGCAGGGGACGGCGTGGGGCGCGGAAGCCCGGCGTACGAAAGGGGTGAGGGGCAACGGGGAGAGGGCGCCTGGGAGCGGCGCAGGAACCGGCAGGGAAGACGTACCGCCCCGGCGCCGGGGCCCGAAGCGTGGGGTCTTGCGGAGACTCGGCACAGAAGCCGACTGCCCGGCACAGACACCCGGCGTGGGCGCCCGTCGCAGGAACCGCCGCAACCGGTCACTGGCCCCGGCGCAGGAACGCCGGAACCGGAACCGGTTCGCGCAGGAACCGCCGGACCGGAACCGATTACGGGCCCCGGCGCACGAGCCGGCGGGAACGGTGGCCGACCCGCCGTACGAGCCGGCCCGGGCACTCGGCGCCGATACGCCGCGCGGGGGGACGGCACAGGCGACCGGCCGGAACGCTCAGGAGACGCCCAGAAGCCCTGCGGGGAGACGCACGGACGGCCCCATCCGCCCACACGGGAGCCCCGGAGCCACGAGAGCCGCACGGTCCCGCACAGCCCCGTACAGAGGCCTGCACGGCTCCGAGCCCGGACAGGACTCCGGCCCGGACACCGATCGGTGTCCGGGCCGGGAACGCCTGACGCACACGCGTCTGACGCACGTGCTTCAGGGCACTACTTCTTCCGGCGGCGTCCGCCCGTGCTCTTCTGCGCCTTGCGGCGCTCGGCACGCGTCATGCCGTCGCCCTCGGAGCGGCCACCGTCGCCGTTGGAGAAGTCGCCCTCGACGACGCCGCCCTCACCGTCGACCGTGGGGGCGGAGAAGTGCAGCCGGTCCGGGCGCTGCGGAGCGTCCAGGCCCTTGGCACGGATCTCCGGGCGGCCGGAGCCGGCCGCGACCGGCGTCTCCTTCTTCTCCAGGGACGCGGCCTCGGCGCCCTCGGCCACCGGCACCTCCTCGACCTGCTGCTCGACCTGGACCTCCAGGTTGAACAGGTAGCCGACGGACTCCTCCTTGATGCCCTCCATCATGGCGTTGAACATGTCGAAGCCCTCTCGCTGGTACTCGACCAGCGGGTCCTTCTGCGCCATGGCCCGCAGGCCGATGCCCTCCTGGAGGTAGTCCATCTCGTAGAGGTGCTCACGCCACTTGCGGTCCAGGACGGACAGCACCACGCGCCGCTCCAGCTCACGCATGATGTCCGAGCCGAGCGTCTTCTCACGCTCCGCGTACTGCTCGTGGATGTCGTCCTTGACCGACTCGGCGATGAAGTCGGCGGTGACCCCGGCGAGATCGCCCGCGGCCTCCTCCAGTTCCTCGACCGTGACCTTCACCGGGTAGAGCTGCTTGAAGGCGCCCCACAGCCGGTCGAGGTCCCACTCCTCCGCGAAGCCCTCCGCCGTCTCCTGGCGGATGTAGTCGTCGATGGTGTCGTCCATGAAGTGACGGATCTGGTCCTGCAGATCCTCGCCCTCCAGGACGCGGCGGCGCTCGCCGTAGATCACCTCGCGCTGCCGGTTGAGCACCTCGTCGTACTTCAGGACGTTCTTGCGCGTCTCGAAGTTCTGCTGCTCCACCTGCGACTGCGCGGACGCGATCGCCCGGGTCACCATCTTGTTCTCGATGGGGACGTCGTCCGGCACGTTGGCCATCGACATGACGCGCTCGACCATCTGCGCCTTGAACAGACGCATCAGGTCGTCGCCCAGCGACAGGTAGAAACGGGACTCGCCCGGGTCACCCTGACGTCCGGAACGACCACGCAGCTGGTTGTCGATACGCCGCGACTCGTGGCGCTCGGTCCCCAGCACGTACAGCCCGCCGAGCTCCTTGACCTCCTCGAACTCCGCCTTCACGGCCTGCTCGGCCTTCTCCAGCGCGGCGGGCAGGGCGGCCGCCCACTGCTCGACGTGGTCCACGGGGTCGAGGCCGCGCTGCCGCAGCTCCGCCTCGGCGAGGTCGTCCGGGTTGCCGCCGAGCTTGATGTCGGTGCCTCGGCCGGCCATGTTCGTGGCGACCGTGACGGCGCCCTTGCGCCCGGCCTGGGCGACGATCGTCGCCTCACGGTCGTGCTGCTTGGCGTTGAGGACCTCGTGCTGGACACCGCGCTTGGAGAGCTGCTGCGAGAGGTACTCGGACTTCTCGACCGAGGTGGTGCCGACGAGGATCGGCTGCCCCTTCTCGTGCTTCTCGGCGATGTCGTCGACGACCGCCGCGAACTTCGCGACCTCGGTCCGGTAGATCAGGTCCGACTGGTCGGCACGGACCATCGGCCGGTTCGTCGGGATCGGCACCACACCGAGCTTGTAGATCTGGTGGAACTCCGCGGCCTCGGTCATCGCCGTACCGGTCATGCCGGAGAGCTTGTCGTACAGGCGGAAGAAGTTCTGCAGGGTGATCGTGGCGAGCGTCTGGTTCTCGTCCTTGATGTCCACCCCTTCCTTCGCCTCGATGGCCTGGTGCATGCCCTCGTTGTAACGGCGGCCGGCGAGGATACGGCCGGTGTGCTCGTCGACGATCATGACTTCGCCGTCGATGACGACGTAGTCCTTGTCCTTCTTGAAGAGTTCCTTGGCCTTGATCGCGTTGTTGAGGTAACCGACGAGCGGGGTGTTCACCGACTCGTACAGGTTGTCGATCCCCAGCCAGTCCTCGACCTTGGCCACACCGGGCTCGTGGATGGCCACGGTGCGCTTCTTCTCGTCGACCTCGTAGTCGCCGGTCTCCTCGATGCCCTTCAGCGGGTTGCCCGCCTCGCCCCTGGTGAGGCGGGTGACCAGCTTGGCGAAGTCGCCGTACCACTTGGTGGCCTGGTCGGCGGGCCCGGAGATGATCAGCGGGGTACGCGCCTCGTCCACGAGGATCGAGTCGACCTCGTCGACGACGGCGAAGTTGTGGCCGCGCTGGACGAGCTCGTCCTTGGACCACGCCATGTTGTCGCGGAGGTAGTCGAACCCGAACTCGTTGTTCGTGCCGTACGTGATGTCGCAGGCGTACTGCTCACGGCGCTGCGCCGGGGTCATGTTGGCGATGATGCAGCCGACCTCGAGACCGAGGAACTTGTGCACCCGGCCCATCATCTCGGAGTCACGCTCGGCCAGGTAGTCGTTGACCGTGATCAGGTGCACGCCCTTGCCGGACAGCGCGTTGAGGTACGCGGGCAGGGTACCGACGAGGGTCTTGCCCTCACCGGTCTTCATCTCCGCCACGTAACCGAGGTGCAGGGCTGCACCACCCATGATCTGAACGTCGTAGTGGCGCTGTCCGAGAACTCGCTTCGCGGCCTCACGGACCGTCGCGAATGCTTCGGGGAGCAGGTCGTCCAGGCTCTCGCCGTCCGCGTACCGTTCCTTGTACTCGTCGGTGAGCGCCCGCAGCTCGGCGTCGGAGAGGTTGACGAAGTCCTCTTCGATGGAGCTGACCTGGTCCGCGATGCGGTGCAGTTTGCGCAGGATCTTTCCTTCGCCTGCACGCATGAGCTTGTGGAAGACGGACACTGAGGCTGGTCTCCTTGCCGGTCGGGCCTGGCACTGGGTCGTGTGATGGACTCTGGCGCGGGCACGGCAGGTGGGCCCCACCGCAACGGCCATCGTAAGCGAGGACACCACCACGCCGGGAGGGCTGCTGCCGCGTTCTCCCCACCGCACCCGTCCAGGACAACGGACGGAACGGCCGGAAGGTGCCGGGACGCACCGAAAAGTGCTGGCGTCCCCGGCCCCGGCTCAACAGAATCCCTTCATGGAACCCACGATCCTCACCACCGAGCGCCTGCTCATGCGGCCCTTCGCGGCGCAGGACACGGACCAGCTGTACGCGGCCTGCCAGGATCCCGACATCCAGCGCTGGACGGTCGTCCCCTCCCCGTACACCCGTGCCGACGCCGAACTCTTCACCGGGCAGCTCTCGCCCGGCGGCTGGCAGGACGACTCCATGTACAACTTCGCCGTGCTGCTCAGGGACGGTGGGCCGCTCGTCGGCGCGCTCGGCGTCAACCGCAGGACCCTGGGCACCTACGAGGTGGGGTACTGGACGGCGAAGGAGCACCGGGGTGCCGGTCTCACCACGGAGGCGGTTCTGGCCGCGGCACGGTGGGCGTTCACCGGCCTCGCCGCCGACCGCCTGGAGTGGCGGGCGGAGATCGGGAACGCCCCCTCCCGCGCGGTCGCCCTGCGCGCCGGCTTCCGTATGGAGGGTGACCAGCGGGCCGCCCTGTTCAACAAGGGGATACGCCGGGACACCTGGACCGGCGCCCTGCTCCCCGGCGACCTGGGACTGCCCGGCACCCATCCCCGCAGGCCGGCCACCGGTGTCAGTGGCACGCTCTAGGGTTCGCCCATGACGTCTGCGCCGCCGCCCGTTCTGGAGATCTCCGCCGACCAGGCCCGCCGGATCGCCCTGCGCGCCCAGGGGCTCCTGGGCGCCCCCGACCGCAAGGGCGGGGTGCGCGGAGTGCTGCGGCATCTCGGCGCGGTCCAGCTCGACACCATCTCCGTCCTGGCCAGGTCGCACGAACTCGTGCCGTACGCCCGGCTCGGTGCGCTGGGCCGGCGTACGGTCGACGAGGCCTACTGGTCGGACGGTCACTCGTTCGAGTACTGGTCGCACGCCGCCTGCATCCTGCCGGTCGAGGAGTGGCCGCACTTCGCCTTCCGGCGCCGCGCCTACCGCTCACGCCCGCAGTGGAGCCACGACCTTCCCGACGGGGCGTACGACAAGGTCGTCGCGCAGCTGCGCTCCGAGGGGCCGCTCACCGCGACCGAGCTGGGCGGCGCGAAGAACGGCGGCGAGTGGTGGGACTGGTCGGCCTCCAAGGTCGCGGTCGAGCGTGCCCTGATGTACGGCGAAGTGGTGTGCACCCAGCGGCGCGGCTGGAAACGCGTCTACGACCTGGCCGAGCGCGCGATCCCCGACGCCTACCTCCACGACGACATGGACGACGCCGAGTGCCTGCGCCGGCTCGTCGCCCTGGCGGGCAGGTCGCTGGGGGTGGGGACCCGCGCGGACATCGCCGACTACCACCGGCTCAAGGCAGAGCAGTTCGACGCCGTCGTGGCGGACTCCGGGCTGGTCCCGGTCTCGGTGAGGGGCTGGTCCAAGCCCGCGTGGGCGGACCCCGAGGCGCTGGCCTCCGAGCCGCGCGGACGCCACCGCACGACCCTGCTGTCGCCGTTCGACTCGCTGATCTGGGAACGGGCCCGCACGGAGCGGATCTTCGGCTTCACCCACCGTCTGGAGGCCTACGTCCCGCGGCCCAAGCGGATCCACGGGTACTTCGCGATGCCTCTGCTGGCAGGGGGCAGGCTCTGCGGCCGGGTCGATCCGGCCAGGGAAGGAGCGACGCTCGTCGCCCGCCAGGTCTCGCTCGACGGCCCGAAGTCGTTGACGGCGATGGCCCGGGCACTCGTCGAGGCCGCGTCCTGGGTCGGCTGCACCGATGTGCGCGTCGAACGGATCGAGGCGCCGGAGCTCCGCGGACCGCTCACCGCGGAGATCGCCCGCGCTCTCGGCTGAGGCCGGGGGAGCCTTCGCATCCCGCTCGATCACGCGGCTCGCGGCAGCCGACGCGGCCGCGGGTACGGGAATGCGGCCGCACCCACGGGCCGGCCGAGGGCACCCCTCACCTGATCTCGAGAATCTTTTCCCTCATCGCGTAGACCACGGCTTCCATCCGGGAGTGCAACTGCAGCTTCTCCAGGATGTTGCGGACATGGTTCTTCACGGTGTTCTCGGAAATGAACAATTCCTTGGCGATATCGCGGTTGTTCATGCCCGTGGCCACGAGCTTGAGCACTTCCAGCTCCCGCTCGGTGAGCCGCGGAGCGGGAACGAGGCGCCGCTCGTCGGTGCGCTGGATCATCGACTTGAACTCGGTGAGGAGCTTGGACGCCATCGAGGGGCTGATCTGGGACTGTCCGTCCGCCACCGCGCGGATGGCCGTCGCCACCTCGTCGGTCGAGATCTCCTTGAGCAGATAGCCGGTCGCACCGGCCTTGATCGCCTCGTAGAGGTCGGCCTCCTCGTCGCTGATCGTCAGCATGATGATCTTCGCGCTGGGTGCCACCTCCTTGATGGACGTGCATGCCTCGATGCCGCCCCGCTTGGGCATCCGTACGTCCATCAGCACGATGTCGGGGAGCAGGTCCGCGGCCTTGTCGACCGCCTCGGCCCCGTCCCCGGCCTCGCCGACGACCTGGATGTCCTCCTCGTGGGCCAGGACGATCTCGAGTCCCCGGCGGAAGAGCGCGTGGTCGTCCACGACGAGTACGCGGATGGGCTCCTGACGGGAACCGCC
The DNA here is from genome assembly GCF_042755185.1 of Streptomyces sp. NPDC059166. Taxonomy (NCBI): domain Bacteria; kingdom Bacillati; phylum Actinomycetota; class Actinomycetes; order Kitasatosporales; family Streptomycetaceae; genus Streptomyces; species Streptomyces sp. NPDC059166. Next base: position 118,631 of record NZ_JBHZCI010000020.1, read on the forward strand.
GTCGTCCACGGCGGAATCCGCACCGGCGGTGCTGCCGGCATCGTTCGTCGCGCGCACGGGTCCGAAGGTGTCCGCCATCGTTCCTCCCCCTGAAGGCCACTGCCTGCGGTCACAGGCTGTCCGCCAACGGCAGTGCGCAGAGCACTGATTGGCCTGGGACGCCATGCTTTCATGCCCGGCCGCCGAATCGGTGCCTCCTGCGGTCGCACGTGGTGCCCCTGGGGCGTACGAACGCACCCAGGGGCACCGTGCACCGGCTGGTGAACGGGTGGCGTCAGCCGCCGAGCGCGCCGCCCGCGCCGCCCGCCTCGTCCGAGGCCAGCGGGTCGGTCCTCAGGTGGATGACGCCGTAGTCATAGGCGTGCCTCCGGTAGACGACACTGGGCTCCTTCGTCTCGGAGTCGACGAACAGATAGAAGTCGTGACCGACCAGCTCCATCTCGTAGAGCGCCTGGTCGAGCGTCATCGGCGCCGCGACATGCGTCTTCTCGCGCATCACGAGCGGTCCTTCGCCCTGCACCTCGAGCGAGCCGATCCTCGTGGTCGGCACGGCGTTCTCCGGCTCCTCGGGGATCAGCTCCCCGTCGCCGTTGAACGAGGCGGCGTCCGGGACGACCTCCCCGACCTCCGCCGCGGACAGCCGTCCGCTTCCGCGCCTGCTGTAGCGCTTGTCGTGCTCCTTGCGCAGCTGCGTGTCGAGCTTGTCGGTCGCCAGATCCAGCGCTGCGTACGGGTCGCCTGCCGCCGCTTCCGCCCTGATGACCGGACCACGCGAGCGGAGCGTGATCTCCACCCGTGCCGCACGGTCGGCCTGACGGGGATTCGGCTCCTTGGACACCTCGACGTCGAGGCTGATCACCTTGCCGTCGAACTTCTGGATCTTGTCCAGCTTCAGTTTCTCGGCCACGTGCTTGCGGAACCGCTCGGGCACCTCGGTCTTGCGGCCCTTGACGACGATGTCCACGCAGAACTCCGTTCCCGGATCGCTCCGCTTCTGTGGCGGAGCATCTCCCTTTTGCACCTGGCTCCGGTGATCGCCGGAGCCGCGGACTCGGTGGCTGTCACCTCCTCCTCCCCCGTCGGCGGGGTTTCCACCCCACCGATTTCCATGCTTCCGGCCTGCGGTGAGTTACCTGCCCGAAACCTGGTGGCGCATTCATCGAGGTGCGGAATTGACCGCTCCTCTCCACCGAACATAGCCTGCCCACCGCTGTGTCGGCACCCGCTACTCACGCGTACCTCCGATCGGGCCCCTTTGCCCTCTCACTACCTGCAAAGATGAAAGTTTTCTGTCAGCCACGGTTTGATTCGAAAGCGGACGGTGACGCGGCGACAACGGCGGCCCGGAGCGTGTCCGTCCCCTCCCCTCGCCCCTCCGCGCGCATCGCCCGCGCCGCCTCGGCCAGCGTCGATCCGGTCGTGATCAGGTCGTCGACGAGCACGATCATCCCCCCGCCCCTGCACAGCCTCCTGCCGCCGTCGGCCACGACGAGGGCGCCTGCGAGGTTCGACCGGCGTTCCCGGCCACCCAGCCCGGCCTGGTCGGCGACGCCGCGTCGCTGCCTCAGCACCGGTGCCACCCGGGCATGCGTACCTCCGCGCCGCAGCCCCGCCGCGGCAGCTGCGGCGATCCTGAGGACCGGATCGTGTCCCCGCCCCGCCGTCGCCCGTCGCGCCGAGGGGACGGGAACCAGCAGCAGCGGCGACCGCCCGGCGTCCCAGCGCTCCTCACCTGCCCGCACGGCGGCCGCCAGTGCCCCGCCGAGCATCCGGGCGAGCCCCAGTGCCCCTCGCTCCTTGTGGGCCAGCAGCATCGCGCGTACGGCGTTCTCGTAGGGGGCCACCGCGTGGACGGCGGGTAGCCCCACAGGTTCGGGTGCGGGTCGCACCCGACGCGGAGCCACGGCAAGCTCCGCCGCGCACCGGGCGCACAGCTCCGCGCGCGGGCTGCCGCAGCCGCCGCAGACGGCCGGCAGCACCAGCCCCGCGATCTCCCGCCACCAGCCCCGCACACCTTCACTCTGCCGCTGGGCCGCCCGTCCGGCCACCCCTGTGGACAACCCAGGCAGGATGAACCGGGGGAGGACCTTCGAGGACCTCTGGAGGGCGTCGAAAGAGCCCCGAGCGCCCTGGAAGACCTTGGAGGGCCGACCGGGGTGAACCCGCCGGTCCGGGCGGCGCACCGCCGGACGGATCGCCCGCCCGCGCACCCGGGCGTACTCGGGGGGACGCGGGCGACGGCGACGCGGTCGCGCGCCCTACGTGCCGCATCGGACGCCACGAGCCGATGGACCCCACCCACCGGCCACGGCGCCGGCCACGTGGGCCTCACCCTCCGGCCCGCCAGGGGCCGCAACCCCGGGCGGGCCGGAGACACGGCTCAGCCCGGGTAGACCAGCGAGGAGCCCTCCTTGAGCACCGTCTGCCAGTTGTTGCCGGGCGACAGCTTCACTATTCCGTCCCCCTCGGTGTCCGCCATCAGCGGCAGCTGCTCGTCGTCCGCCGCGGCGATCGCGGTCACCTGGTTGATGCCCGGCAGGATTCCGGAGGACGAGGTCGACCCGTCGGTCTGTACGTAGCGCACCTGCTGCACTCCGCCCTCCTCCTTGCCCACGACCACGAGACGGCTGCGACCGGACCAGGACACCGCGGTCACGTCGGACAGCTGAGGGGCGGCCTGCCGCAGGTCCTCCACTGCGACCCGCTCGTCCTTCCCCGAGCCGTGACGCTCGATCCGGCCGACGCTCAGCGTCGTACGGCCGTCCCTCGACACCCGCAAGGCGATCCTCACCCCGTCGGCCGCCAGCCGGATCCCCTCGATCCTCCCGCCGTCGAGGTCCGGGACCTGCACCTCCTGCGGCTCTCCGGCACCGTCCGCCAGGCGCAGCAGCCTGGGGTCCGCCGGATCACGGTCGGCGATCCAGAGATCGCCCCGCCCGTCCCAGCTCGGAGCGGACAGACGGTCCTCGGCCCTCTTCGCGCGACTGGTCACCACAGGCGCCGCGAGCTCGCCCTCCTCCGTCAGGGAGGACACGTAGAGCCGCTGCTGGTCCGCCGAGACGGCGGCGGCCTGCTGCTCGTCCCGTGCCACACCCACCGCGCCCATGGCCACGGGTCCGTTCCCGAGCGGGCCGGTCACCGGTTGCGGGTCGCCGCTGCCCTTGCTGCTCCCGGGAAGTCGCTGGACATGCCCCTTGCCGTCGACGAAGTACTGGCTGTCGGGGCCGTCCGATCCGTTGTCCGCCGAGAAGTCCTCGGCCTCGTCCGCCCCGAGGGAGCACAGCGGCCCCCTCCTCCCCTCGAGCTCGACCTGGCCGACCCGGGCGGAGGTGAGGTCCCGCAAGGTGAAGAGCACCTGTGCCGCCATCTTCCGGCAGGCGTCCTGCCCGGCCTTCTCGGCCTTCTCGTTGAGAGGAACCTTGAGGACGTTCTGGTCGTCCGGGGACAGCGAGGTGACACCGCGCCTCAGCGCCGTGCCCGCCGGGAAGCTGGATTCGACGACCGGGCGCAGCCAGTTCGACGGACCTTCGAGCAGGGTTCGCACCGTCTGGGTGGCCGTGTCCATCCGCGTCACAGGGTCCGTACGGTTGCGGACATAGACGGGATCCGTGACCAGCCCGCGCTTCTCGTCCTCGCGCCCGGCGGCGAAGTAGTACTTGTTCACGGACCGGTAGAGCCGCTTGAAGTCGGACTGCCCCAGCACCAGACCGTCCGGCACGATGTCGATGCGCCACTCCTGCTTGCCGTCCGCGGCCTTCTCCCTGACCAGGTGCAGCATCTGCGAGTACTCCGACGGAGCCAGCGGGCGGTACGAACTCTGCTCGTCGACCGCGGCCACCTGCTCCCCGGTGAGGGTGTAGGTCGTCTCGGTGGTCCCGCGCCCCTTGTCCCGGATCGTGGGCCCGTTGCGGTTCGGCGCCTTCGAGAGCACCGTGGTGCCCCGGCCCGGCTGCCAGGTGCGGGCGGCGTCCGCGGTCAGGTACTGGCGGGTCGTCCGGAAATCGGGGTCGTCACTCGTCATCGACTCCAGGAAGCCGTCGACGACCTCGATCGGTGCGGCGCCCTCCCTCGGTGGCACTGCGTACACCTGGACCTGGGAATCGCCGGGCTGCGAGGCGTCGACCGGCTTCACGTCACCGGTGACCGGCATCGCTCCGCATCCGGCGAGCACCACGACGGCGCAGCCGAGCGACGCGGACAACCGCACCGCCCGACCGTGGCCGCCCCGACGGCGGTCAGTGTCCACGAGTGGTGTCCTCCTGCTCCGGATCCTGCGTCTGTGGGACGGCGCCCCCGGCCTGCCGGTCCGGGGCCGGTCGCGACACCACCCGTGCTCCGTTGCCCGGGAACGCGGCGGGGTGCACCGACGCCGGGGTCCGCGGGCCTGCCGGACCGTGGGCCGGCCCGGTGAGCGACGGCCTCCCCGCGGAGCCCGCCTGGTTCGGCACGGTCGCCCCGAGAGAGGCCGGCGCCCCGGCGTCCGCCCGTTCGCGCTCCTCCCGGTTGCGCCGTGAGTCCTCGGGCTCCAGCGGTATCGGCGAGCCGCGCAGCGGCTCGTCCGCGGTACGCGGCAGGGTCAGCCGGAACTGCGAGCCGCCTCCCGGCTCACCCCAGGCCTGGAGCCAGCCGCCGTGCAGCCTCGCGTCCTCGACCGCGATCGAGAGTCCCAGGCCGGTCCCACCGGTGGTGCGTGCGCGTGCCGGGTCCGCCCGCCAGAAGCGGTTGAACACCCGGGTCGCCTCTCCCGGCTTCAGCCCTACGCCGTAGTCCCTGACGGCGACCGCCACGGCACCCTGGGCGACACCCATCCGCACGACGACGTCCCTGCCCTCGCCGTGCTCGACGGCGTTGACGACCAGGTTGCGCAGGACCCGCTCCACACGACGCGCGTCGGCTTCGGCGACCACCGGCTGGTCGTCGCCCACCACCAGGATCCTGCTGCCCTTGCGCTCGGCGAGCGGCTCCGCACCGCCGATGACCCGCCGGACGACGGTGCGCAGATCTATCGGTTCGGCTTCCAGCGCGGCCGCCCCGGCGTCGAACCTGCTGATCTCCAGCAGGTCGGAGAGGAGCGACTCGAAGCGGTCCAGCTGGTCCCCGAGAAGCTCCGCGGACCGTGCCGTCACCGGATCGAAGTCGACCCGGGCCTCGTGGATGACATCCGCGGCCATCCGCACCGTCGTCAGAGGGGTGCGCAGCTCGTGGCTGACGTCCGAGACGAAACGCCGCTGCATGCGGGAGAGCTCCTCCAGCTGCTGGATCTTCAGCTGCAGGTTCTGCGCCATCTTGTTGAAGGCTTCACCGAGGCGTGCGATGTCGTCCTCGCCGGTGACCTTCATCCGTTCCTGGAGCCTGCCCGCGGACAGCCTCTCGGCGATCCCGGCGGCCATCCGCACGGGCGTCACGACCTGGCGCACCACGAACCAGGCGATGGCTCCGAGCAGCACGACCACGAACAGGCCGGCCGTGGCCAGCGTCGTCGTGACCAGCGTGAGCGACTTCTCCTCCTGCGTGAGCGGGAAGAGGTAGTACAGCTCGTACGGGTTGTGGTCGACGTCGTAGAGCCGCTTGCCCACGACCAGCCCGGGCTCCGGGTCCTTGCCGTACGAGTAGCGGATCAACGAGTAGGTCTGAAAGGCACCGGCCCCCTCCGCCACCTCGTCGCGCAACCGCTGGGGGATGCTCGACGCCTCCACGCTGCCCGAACCACGGGGGGCGCGGCTGGTGCCCTGCCCCACGGAGTCGTCGCTCAGCGCCACCACGTTGAAGGCGTTGGTCCCACCGCTGGCGAGCTGATCGACGAGCTCGGTGCGCCAGGAGGTGTTGGCCGTCATGCCGTCGGCGCCTTCCTCGGTCTGGTCCCCGGGGACCAGTGGCGCGTTGGCGTTCGCCTGGGCGACAGCGAAACCGCCCGCGGCCTGCGTCTGCGCGGCGTTCCCCTTCGCTTCGAGCAGGCCGTTGCGGACCTGGTTGATCACGACGAAGCCGAGCAGCAGCACCACCGCGATCGACATCAGGAGAGTGCCCGCGACGACGCGCAACTGCAGGTTCCGTCGCCACAGCCGGACCGCGGGCAGCAGCGGCCCGCGGATCCAGCGCATCAACAGGCGCGGCACAGGGCCGCCGGTCGGCCGGTCGTGGAACAACCGGGCGCCACGCGGCAGCCCGCCGAGGCGTGACGGCCTCCGGGCCGGACCGGCAGCCCGCTCCGCACGGGCCCCGGTGCCCCCGGGTGGCGGAGCAGTGCTGCCCAGGGTCATGTCAGCTCGGTCCGGCCTTGTAACCGACGCCTCGGACGGTCACGACGATCTCCGGGCGCTCCGGGTCCTTCTCCACCTTCGAGCGAAGCCGCTGCACATGGACGTTGACCAGACGGGTGTCGGCGGCGTGGCGGTAGCCCCACACCTGTTCCAGGAGCACCTCGCGGGTGAACACCTGCCAGGGCTTGCGGGCGAGAGCCACCAGCAGGTCGAACTCCAGCGGGGTGAGGGCGATGGACTGCCCCTCGCGCTTCACCGAGTGACCGGCCACGTCGATGACCAGATCCCCGATGGTCAGCTGTTCCGGCGCGGGCTCCTCGGAGCGCCGCAGACGCGCCCTGATCCGGGCGACCAACTCCTTCGGCTTGAACGGCTTGACGATGTAGTCGTCGGCCCCGGATTCAAGGCCCACCACCACATCCACCGTGTCGCTCTTGGCAGTGAGCATGACGATCGGCACACCCGACTCGGCCCTGATCAGCCTGCAGACCTCGATGCCGTCCCTTCCGGGCAGCATGAGATCGAGCAGCACCAGGTCCGGCTTGGCCTCACGAAATGCAGCCAGTGCCTTGTCACCGTCCGCTACGAACGACGGCTCGAAACCTTCTCCACGCAACACGATGCCGAGCATCTCGGCCAGTGCGGTGTCGTCGTCGACGACAAGGACGCGTCCCTTCATAAACGACATCATCCCATTAGCTAATCGTTACCTGCGATGACCTGGCACACAGCTCTGCCAGTCCGACCCCCGTGACCGGGGAAATGACGCCCTCCTCCGTGACGATCGCCGTGACCAGCTCGGGCGGCGTGATGTCGAAGGCGGGGTTGTACGCCAGGGCTCCAGGGGGTGTGACGACCATGCGGCCCGCGCCGTTGCGCGCCGGAGCACCCGGAGTCGATGTGATCTCCGTCACTTCACTCGCGGGGCGCTGCTCCACGACGATCGACGCACCGTCCGCCGAGCCCAGATCGACCGTGGTCGTCGGCGCGACGACCACGAACGGCACATGGTGGTACTTCGCGAGCACCGCCAGGGGATAGCTCCCCACCTTGTTGGCCACCGAGCCGTCCGCGGCGATCCGGTCCGCCCCGATGAGCACGGCGTCCACCTCCCCCGCGGCAAACAGCGAACCGGCCGCACTGTCCGCGAGCACGCGGTACGGCATGCCGTACCGCCCGGCCTCGTAGGCCGTCAGCCGGGCGCCCTGGAGAAGAGGCCGGGTCTCGTCCACCCACAGCTGCCGCAGACCGCCCTCCCTGTACGCCCGCAGAGCCACCGCGAACGCCGTGCCCGCGCCACCGGAAACCAGCGCTCCGGTGTTGCAGTGGGTGAGCAGCCTAAGCCCGCCACGCCCGCCCCCTGGCATCAGCTCCTCCAGAAGCCGCAGACCGTACCGGGCCATGCTGTCACTGGCCGCCGCGTCAGCCCGGTGCAGTTCCCGGGCCTCCGCCAGGGCAGCCGCAGCCGCACCCTCCGAGGACGCCCCGCCGTGGAGCGCCGCCCGGTGAGCCCCAGCGACCCGCCGGGCCCCGTACCCGAGATTCACCGCGGTGGGCCTCGCCTGCTCGAGCAGTTCCGCAGCCACCTCCACGTCCTCACCCCGCGCGGCCGCCAGCGCCACACCGTAACCACCGGCGATGCCCAGCAGTGGCGCGCCCCGTACCGCCAGCGTCCGGATCGCCCGCACCAGCTCCGGCACATCGGCGCACACCAGCTCGACCTCCTCGGACGGCAGCCGCGTCTGGTCGAGGAGCACCACCGCGGGTCCTCCCGGCGGCTCCTCCCACCGGAGTACGGAGAGGTCCGGTGGCTCGCTGCCCACCGGCGTTCGCAGGTCCTGATCAGCCATCCGCCCAGTCTGCCCGCTGAACGGCCTCGCAGGTAGGAGAGAAGGAGATGGAGTGCCAGGCCCACACAGCTCCGGCGCGTGGCACGATGGCTGGCAACCTGCCCGCCCCGATGAGCGGACAGGACCGTGAAGGAGCGACGATGAACGACTCTCCGGGCTGGGCTTCGCCCGGATCCGCCCCCTCCGACGACCAGGGGACGGGCATTCCGAAGCCCTCCCCGCCCGTGGACGGAACCGCCGCCGGCCAGTGGTCCCCCGCGCAGCCGCCTCCGGGCCAGTGGTCCACACCGAGTGCGCCTGGGCGCGGACCGGGCATGCCTCCCCCACCAGGATGGGGAGGACGGCCACAGGGACCCGGCTGGGGCCACGCACCCTCGGCGGCCAAGCCCGGGGTCATCCCTCTGCGCCCCCTCGGTGTGGGGGAGATCCTCGACGGCTCCGTGTCCACCATGCGCGCCCACTGGCGCACGGTGCTCGGCCTCAGCCTCACCGTCTCCGTGTTCGCCCAGATCGTGATCGTGCTCGTACAGCGCTATCTCCTTCCCGAGCAGGAGCCCATCGACCCCGACGCCACGGGCGCGGAGGCGATCCGCCAGGCCACCGACTCCCTCCAGTCGCAGCTGGCCAACACCGCCCCGAGCACGGTCATCGCGATGATCGCCACACTGATCACCACCTCGTTGCTCACCATCGTGGTGAGCCGCTCCGTACTGGGCCGGCCGGTCACCCTCTCCGAAGCCTGGTCCGAAGCCCGACCCAGGATCCTTCCCCTGCTGGGGCTGACCCTGCTGCTGAGCCTGATGAGCGCAGCGATCATGGCCGTGGGCCTGGTTCCTGGCCTGACGGTCGGCGGCGGGGCGGCGGGAATCGCGCTGACCTTCCTCGGCTTCGTCGCCTCCTGCGTCATCGTTCTCTGGCTGATGGTCCGCTTCACACTCGCAGCACCGGCGCTGATGCTGGAACGGCAGTCCGTCCTCGCCGCGCTGCGCCGTTCCGCGAAGCTCGTGCGGGGCAGTTGGTGGCGTACGTTCGGCATCCTCGCCCTCACGTACCTGCTGGTCATCGTCCTGACATTGATCATCACGATCCCGTTCGGCGTCGTGGCCGTGGCGGTCGACGGCGACGGACTGAGCGGGATCCTGAACGGCGGGACGACGGACTTCGGATGGCCGTTCCTGATCGTGACGGGCATCGGGGAAGTGATCGTCTCCACCCTCGCCTATCCGTTCACCGCCGGAGTGATGGCCCTGCTCTACATCGACCAGCGCATCCGCCGCGAGGCACTCGACCTCGAACTCGCGAGGGCGGCCGGCGTACCCGGCTACGACGCTTCCGGGAACTGATGCGGTGACGGGGGCGGGGGGCATCACCATCACCACAGCGGTACACCACCTCTCCGCGGGCGGGACCCCACCGGTGGACACTCCACGGGGTCCCGCCCGTGAGGCGGCACGGGACGAACTCACCGATCCGAGATACCACGAGCACGATCCCAACCTCCTCGAACGCGGCCTCGACCATCTCTGGAAGTGGATCGGCGACCTCCTCGATTCCGCCGCCGGCTCCGGTCCCGGCGGCAAGGTCGGGCTCGTGGTACTCACCCTGGTGGTCATCGGCCTCAGCGCCGCGCTTTGGTGGAGGCTCGGTACCCCGCAGCGCGTGGTCCGCACGAGGAGAGGCCTCCTCGTCGGCTCGGCCCGCACCGCGGCCGACCACCGGGCCGCAGCAGCCGCGCACGCCTCGGCCCACCGCTGGACCGAGGCCTGCCAGGAACGGATGCGCGCCATCGTGCGCGCCCTCGAGGACCGGGCCGTGCTCGACCCGCAGCCCGGCCGCACCGCGGACGAGGCCGCCGTCGAGGCGGGCAGTCTGATGCCCGCGCACGCCGACCGGCTCCTTTCCTGCGCCCACCTGTTCGACGACATCACATACGGTGGCCGTGCCGCGGACGAGCACGCGTATCTCGCACTGTGCGCACTCGAAACGGACCTCGAGTCGGCCCGGCCTCTCCTGACCGTGGGAACGGTCGGAGAAGAGCCCCGATGACCACAGCCACCGAGGTCTCCGCAACGTCGGAATCGCTCACACCGCACCAGACATGGCTCCGCCTCAGAGGCCCTCTGCTCGCCGTCCTCCTCATCGTCATAGCCGGGGTGGCCTTCGCCGCCGTTCGCTCGGGCGGGCAGCACGGCCGGCTCGACCCGCGCTCCGCAGATCCCCACGGAAGCCGGGCGGTTGCAGAACTCCTCAAGAAGCAGGGCGTGACCGTCGAGGTGGTCGCGACCCTCGACCAGGCCCGCGCCACGACGGGACCTGACACGACGTTGCTGGTTACCGGCCCCAACATGCTCACCGCCCCTCAGCAGCAACGTCTCCGCAGGACGACGGCGGACTCCCGGGGCCGGACCGTGCTCATAGCCCCGGACGGACCCTCCTTGAAGCGGCTCGCTCCTGGAGTCCGGGCAGGCTCGCGGGGCCAGGTGACCGTACGGCAACCTCGCTGCACCCTCCCCGCGGCGGTGACCGCCGGCACGGCCGAACTCGGCGGTATGCGCTACGCGGCAGCCGCCCCCGGAACCACCGGCTGCTACCCGGACCGCGAACTCGCGACACTCCTCGTCCTCCCGGAGCGCGGAGCCGGCGACAGCGTGCTTCTCGGCTCTCCCGACCTCCTCCACAACGACCGTCTCGACCAACAGGGCAACGCCTCGCTGGTCCTGCAACTCCTCGGTTCCCGTCCGCATCTCGTCTGGTACCTCCCCTCGTTCGACGATCCTTCGGCCACCGGCACGACCAGCGGCGGGGACGGCGAGAGGGCCGGAGCAGGAGGCAGTTTCATCAGCCTCGTTCCCCAGGGCTGGATCTGGGGCTCACTTCAACTCGCTCTCGCTGCCGTGCTGGCCGCCGTCTGGCGCGGCCGGCGGCTGGGCCCACTCGTCACCGAGCGTCTGCCCGTGGTCATCCGTGCCTCCGAGTCCACAGAAGGACGTGCCCGCCTCTACCGCAGGGCGGCCGCACGTGAACGCGCCGCCACGGTGCTGCGGTCCGCGACCCGATCACGGCTCTCCGCCCTCGTCGGGTTGCCCTCCCAGGACGCCGACTCCCCCGAGGCCCTTCTCACCGCACTCGCCGCCCGGCTCGGTACCTCGGGCACCGGTCACAGCTCCCTCCTCTTCGGGCCGACTCCCGCCGATGACGCTGCGCTCGTCCTCCTCACCCACCAACTAGACGTCCTGGAAAGCGAGGTACGCGCCTCATGAGCGCACCGACCCCCGAGACCGCCACGGCTACCGCACCGGCGGGATCCGCCGCGGACCCGACGGAGTCCGCGGCTGCCCGGGCATCTCTGGAAACGCTGCGCGCCGAGATCTCCAAGGCGGTGGTCGGCCAGGACTCCGCCGTCACCGGCCTGGTCGTGGCCCTGCTCTGCCGGGGCCATGTCCTTCTCGAAGGGGTGCCGGGCGTCGCGAAGACCCTTCTGGTCCGCGCACTCGCCGCGTCCCTGGAACTGGACACCAAGCGCGTCCAGTTCACCCCCGACCTGATGCCGAGCGATGTCACCGGCTCCCTCGTCTACGATGCCCGCACCACTGAATTCTCCTTCCAGCCCGGCCCGGTGTTCACCAACCTCCTGCTGGCGGACGAGATCAACCGCACTCCCCCGAAGACGCAGTCCTCCCTGCTGGAAGCGATGGAAGAACGCCAGGTCACCATCGACGGAGAACCCCGTCAGCTGCCTGAGCCCTTCCTCGTCGCAGCCACCCAGAACCCCGTCGAGTACGAGGGCACCTACCCTCTGCCCGAAGCCCAGTTGGACCGCTTCCTGCTCAAACTCACCGTGCCTCTCCCATCACGGGAGGACGAGATCGACGTGCTCACCCGTCACGCTCGCGGTTTCGATCCCCGTGACCTCGAAGCGGCAGGCGTCAGGCCCGTGGCTGGGCCGGCCGACCTCGAAGCGGCCCGCGCCGCAGTCGCCAGAACTTCTGTATCGCCTGAGATCACGGCCTACGTCGTTGATATCTGCCGTGCCACTCGTGAATCCCCCTCGCTCAGTCTCGGTGCCTCCCCCCGAGGCGCCACGGCACTGCTTTCGACAGCGCGAGCCTGGGCCTGGCTCACGGGCCGGGACTACGTCATCCCGGACGATGTGAAGGTCCTCGCCCTGCCCACTCTCCGGCACCGCCTGCAGCTACGGCCCGAAGCGGAGATGGAGGGAGTCACAACCGACTCCGTCATCACCGCGACTCTCGCCCACGTCCCTGTCCCCCGGTGAGGCGGTGACCATGGCCCTCACCGGACGGGCCGCCTTGGTGGCGGCGTTGGGGTCACTCCCCGTAGGCATCCTGGCCCCCGGTTGGGCAGGCATGCTCGCGATCGATGTCCCCCTCGCACTGGCAATTGTGTGCGACTATGCCCTCGCTGCACCAGTGCGTACGCTCGAGTTCACCCGATCCGGCGATACATCTGTTCGACTCGGTGACGCCGCGAACGTACAACTCACCGTCACCAACCCTTCCGGACGTCGGCTTCGCGCGGTGCTTCGCGACGGCTGGCCGCCCAGCAGTTGGAGCACGGAGGGCGAACAGGCTCTCTCCCGCCATCGGATCGTGGTCCCGGCAGGCGAACGCCTCCGTCTGATCACCCGGCTTCGTCCCTCGCGGACGGGCGACCGGGAGGCCGACCGAGTCACGGTGAGGTCGGTGGGCCCACTCGGCCTGGCAGCCAGACAGGGAACTCATCGTGTGCCGTGGACGGTTCGGGCACTTCCGTCCTTCTCGAGCCGCAAGCACCTGCCTTCCCGGCTCGCCAGGCTCCGAGAACTGGACGGCCGGACCAGCGTGCTCAGCCGTGGCGACGGCACGGAGTTCGACAGCCTCCGAGCCTACGTACCAGGCGATGACACCCGGTCCGTCGACTGGCGGGCGACCGCACGGCAACAGACCCTGGCCGTACGCACATGGCGGCCGGAACGGGATCGTCACATCCTGGTCGCGCTGGACACCGGTCGCACATCGGCCGGCCGCGTGGGCGATGTGCCTCGACTGGACGCTTCCATCGACGCCGCCCTTCTCCTCACCGCTCTGGCCGCCCGGGCGGGTGATCGAGTGGGTCTTATCGCCTACGACCGGCGCATTCGGGCCCACGTCCGAGGCACTGGAGGCGATGTCCGGTCGGTGTTGTCCGGGACACTCGCCACGCTGGAGCCGGAACTCGTGGAGACGGACACCCGCGGTCTCAGCACCGCCCTGCTGACGAACGCCCCAAAACGCTCGCTGATCGTCCTCTTCACAAGTCTGGACGCGGCTCCCGTCGAGGAGGGGCTTCTGCCTGTTCTGCCCATGCTCACCAAACGGCACACGGTCCTGGTGGCAGCGGTCGCCGACCCACACATAGAGACCATGGCTCGCTCCCGAGGCACTGTGGAGGCGGTCTACGACGCAGCAGCCGCAGCGCAGGCGCAGTCCCTGCGTCTGCGGACGGCCACTCGCCTGCGCCGTCTCGGTGTAACGGTGGTCGATGCCGCCCCGGACGACCTGGCCCCGGCCGTGGCGGATGCCTACCTCGCCCTGAAGGCTGCCGGCAGCCTCTGATCACGCACACACCTGCCCCTGCTTGCCGGGCCCGCGGGCTTTGGCCGACCCGGGCCCGGCGTCACGCTGATCGAAGACATCCTGGAACTGGTCCCGCAAACGCAGAAAAGCCCCGTGCCACAAGGGCACGGGGCTTTCCCGGAATAATTGTTCGGCGGCGTCCTACTCTCCCACAGGGTCCCCCCTG